>JBAYBO010000008.1:0-28899 GCA_041669225.1 Bacilli bacterium
AACGAAAAAATAACTGTCGTTCAGGCTGATGCCCTTTTAAATTTTAATGAGTGTCTCGCCAACTCAAACCCCGATTATGTTTTCATCGATATTTGGCAAAGTGTTGATGACGGTTTGCCACTCTTTGTTAAGTTTAAGGAGAAGGAAAAAGAATTTCCAGCCACTCGATTTAGCTACTGGATTGAAAAATCCTTAATAGCAATGATGCGCCGTGTCATCATCACTATTTTTGAGGAAGCCCTCGAAGGTTATACGTTCACCGATTATCAAAAAGTTAAAAATCCAATAGACGAAATCTTTAGTCGCATTTTTGAAAAACTTACGCGTTGTAATTTCAATAATTTTGATGATATTTCACAACTTTTAACTGATGAAGGGATTGACTCTCTTCTCAAACAATAATTATCTAATTATATGTATGCCCTTTCAATGTAGTTTTAATTAGCGAGATGGGTAATAATTAGTAAGGTTTAAGAGCCTAACACAAACATGAAAAGCATTCGCGAATTATATCGAATCGGACAAGGACCTTCGAGTTCTCACACAATGGGACCACAGAAGGCGGCGGCTTTCATTCGTAACAAATATCCAGAAGCGATCTCATATGATGTCGTTTTATACGGTTCGCTTGCTTTTACCGGCCGTGGGCACTTAACTGACAAAGCAATTATAAATACGCTTGCCCCAAGACCGTGCACAGTCGTTTTCGACTATAAAAGCAAAGTGGCACATGCGAATACATTTGATATTATCGTTCATTTTAATGAACGAGAGGAAGTCAAACACCGGATATTATCGTTGGGTGGCGGTGCTATATCGATTGATAGCGAAACTTTTTTTGAGGTTGGTGAAGTATATGCAGAAAAATCATTCGATGAAATAAAAAGACTTTGTCTTGCCAATAAATGGCGCTTTTATGATTATGTCGCTAATCGCGAAGGGCCGGAAATCTGGGATTTTCTAAAGAAAGTCTGGAAACAGATGAAATTAACGATCGATAATGGTCTTAACAACCGCGGTTTTTTGCCTGGCTCTTTAAAAATTTATCGTCGTGCTGGTGACCTTTACAACGTATTTGATGAAAGTGAAACACTAGCGGCTCGCTCTTATCGTTTAATGAGCGCTTATGCCTTTGCGACTGGCGAAGAAAACGCCAGCGGCGGTATTGTGGTGACGGCTCCGACATGCGGATCTGCCGGGACGATGCCTGCTCTTTTAAAATACATGTCCGAACAATACAAACATTCAGATCAAGAAGTTTTGCAAGCTCTCGCGACTGCGGCCTTAATTGGCAACATTGTTAAGCATAATGCTTCAATTAGCGGCGCTGAAGCCGGTTGCCAAGCTGAAATTGGCACCGCCTGCTCGATGGCGGCCGCAGCTTATGCCGAATTACTGCAGTTAGACCTCAATCAAATCGAATCAGCGGCCGAAATAGATCTTGAACACAACCTTGGCTTAACTTGCGACCCGATTGGCGGTTATGTCCAGATTCCGTGCATTGAGCGAAATGCCGTCGCGGCCTCGAAAGCTATTACTGCGACTCTACTTGCTAAGTATATTGCCGGCACACATGCAATATCATTTGATTCTGTCGTCAAGACAATGTTAAAAACTGGCAAAGATATGAAGAAAGCCTATCGTGAAACCGCCAAAGGCGGATTGGCAAATTTGTATAAGAATTTGAAAAAAAGCAGATCGAAACATTAATTACTCAAAGTCAATTTTTGACGCGTATGGTAAAATCATGAATATGAAGTTTGCAATAATCGGTGCGGGTGCCTCAGGCCTCATTGCCGCTATAAAAATTAAAGAAAAATATCCTCACGATGAAGTGTTTCTCTTTGATCGCATGGACGCTGTCGGTAAGAAAATCAAAGCGACGGGAAATGGCAAATGTAATATTGGCAATTTAGATGATTCATTTGAGGGTTTTTCCAATTCTCAGTTTGTTGCCGACGTCTTAAAAGACTATAACCAGGAAGAAGCACTTTTTGAACTTGGTTTGCCAACAAAAGTAATGTATGGAAGCGGACTTTATCCCATCAGTGAATCAGCTAGTAATGTGGTAGCTATTTTAGAACAGAGAGCTCGTCTTATCGGTGTCAACATTATTGTTAGTATTCAACTACTTGATTATGTAGTAGTTGATAAGAAAGTTAAGTTAAGTTTTGATAAATATCAAACAGTCGTCGATAAAGTTATTTTTGCCAATGGTGGTCGATCGAATCCAAATCTTGGAAGTGATGGTAGCCTCTTTAGCGTTTTTGAAAAACACGGCTATCGAGTTAACACTCTCTCTCCAGGTCTATGTCCGATTCGCGTCCAAGAAGATGTTAAATCATTATTTGGGCAGCGTTTTCATACAACAGCAAGCCTTTTTATCGACGGGAAATTTATTAGCGAAGAATATGGCGAAGTCATGTTTAAAAAAGATGGCCTCTCCGGAATTGTGATTATGGATTTGGCGTCTTTAATCGTTCGCAAGAAAACAAAGAAGGCGACCATCTATCTGGCAGTTTTAGACCAACATAACAAAGTTATAACGGCAAAGCAGGTTTTTGAAATTTCTAAAAAGAATCAAAGCCCTCTTCTTTCCTTTGTTGGAAACGAGATTGCTTCATACATTTATAAAAACGTAAATATCGTCGCGAATCATGACCTTTCTTACGAAGAATGCCAACAGATTGCCGCCTTTTCAGTCGCGATACCTTTTACTTATATTGACCATTATGATTTCAATTTTTCACAAGTGACGATTGGTGGCATTGCAATTGACAATCTTAATGGTGATCTCTCATCGAAAATTGAAAAAAACGTTTTCTTCGCTGGAGAAGTTGTCGATGTCGATGGTCCTTGTGGTGGGTATAATCTTAAATGGGCAATTGGCTCAGCGCTAAAAATTGCCAAACAAATATAAACCAAAGGATATTGACTTAAGTCATTAGAAAGTCTAATCTTTAACGAAGGGAATGATGTTCTCCCTTGGGAAACCAGAACCGCTTTAAAAAAGCTGATGACGTCTTAACGACAATTATTTCATCGGCTTTTTATTTTTGGAGGAAACCATCATGTTGATTAGCATATGTCTTATTATTCTAGTCGGATTATCACTTTCGTTTTTGCTAAAAATGATACGTCTTCCCTCTCTTATTGCGTATTTAATTACTGGAATTGTTCTCGGTCCTTATGTTTTGAATTTAATTGATGCTAGCGTTTTGAATATTTCGAGCGAACTTCGTCAAGTCGCCATGGTCATTATCCTTTTTAGAGCCGGGTTAATGCTTAATCTAAAGGACCTCAAGAAATTGGGATTGCCAGGGATACTTATGTGTTTTCTTCCAGCCCTTGTCGAGCTTATCGCTATCGCGTTTCTTGCACCAATACTTTTTGATATAAGTTTTATTGATGCCTTGCTACTTGGCAGCGTTCTAGCTGCCGTTTCGCCGGCAGTTATTGTGCCGAGAATGATAAAGATGATGGAGGAAGGAAGAGGCGTTCGCAAAGGACTGCCACAGCTAATTTTAGCTGGAGCAAGCGTGGATGACATTTTTGTCATTGTTCTCTTTACGACCTTTCTATCTTTGGCTTCAACTGGAGAATTTACGGCGATTTCGTTACTCGATATTCCCATTTCGTTTGTGCTGGGAGTAGGTTTAGGTGTCTTGCTTGGATTCCTGTTGGTTCTAATTTTCAAAAAGATTCACATGCGTGATACGGTAAAAGTTTTGATTATTCTTGCGATTTCTTTTGGCTATATTGTCATAGAAAAAACGATTGAACCCTATGTTGCTTTTTCCGGTTTTTTAGCAATTCTTGCGACCGGAATTACAATTTCATCCCGATATGATTTGCTAGCCAAACGGATTTCCGGCAAGTTCAATAAACTTTGGGTAATAGCGGAAATTATTCTGTTTGTGATGGTTGGTGCTTCAGTTGACATTTCGTTCTTTTTCCTAAATTTTGGTTTGGCCGTCGCTTTGATAGCGTGCGCTCTTGTTGTTCGATTTGGTGGAGTGATGTTATCGCTTATTAAGACCAAGTTTTCTTTGAAAGAAAAAATATATGCAGGAATATCTTATATGCCAAAGGCTACTGTTCAAGCAGCGATTGGAGGAATTCCCCTTGCCCTCGGACTGGCTTCTGGTCAGCTGATTTTATCAATTGCCGTTGTTGCAATCTTGACGACCGCTCCAATCGGGTCAATATTGATGGATTTGTTAAAAAATAGATTAGTTGAACTCGATATTAAATCATAATATAAAAGCCCCGACGAACGGGGCTGAGGAACGAAAGAAAATTAGTAAGCGTTAACTTATTCTTTTTTGTCTTCGTAATGAACAACGATTTGATTAAATGGAATTTGAATGCCGTTACGGTCAAATAGCAGTTTCATTTCTTTATTCAAATCACGGGTTACTTGATATTTATTGAGTTCATCAGTTCGGGCATATATGCGAATGACAACTGCAGAATCAGAAAGCGACTGCACGCCACGATAGTAAGGTCCTTCAACTATGTCGGGAATCTTTTCTTTCAAGGTCTCGATATTATCGAGAATAACTTTCTCGACACGTTCGAGATCCTCGTTATAAGCAACTGACACATCACAAATCGCGGGTGATAGGTTCGCTGATGTGTTAATCGTTTGTCTTAAGTCTGAATTATTAATAATCAAAACATCACCATTAATGTCGATAAGAGTTGTGGTACGCACGCCGATTTCCGACACCTTACCACGGAAGCCATGAGCCTGAATAATGTCTCCGACTTGGAATTGCTTTTCAAAGATAATAAACAAGCCAGCAATAACGTCTTCGATGAGACTTTGAGCACCAAAGCTAAGAGCTAAGCCCAAGATTCCGGCACCGGCAAGGAGAGTTGGAGTTTGGACGCCCCAAGCGCTTAAAACAAGGAAGACGCCAACGATGACGCTACCATATTTAAAGATGCTTCGAATAATAATCCAAACAGTTGATTTTCTCGGAAGGCGTTTGACGAGTAAATCAATTATGATCTTAACAATCTCGTTAAGGGCCCAGACAAAGAAGATAATAACAACCGTTTCTAATAAAGCCATGCCATTATTGACGAATAAATCAGCGACATTAAAGAATTTGCCAACTGTATTGTTAACAAACACCCCAAATGGCGTGGTGGAGAGAGCGGGCACGGCGCCAAAGATGACGGCGAAAGTAATAACGACGCCAATCAAAGACAAAACAACAATCATCCTCACCATCCCTTTCTTCATTTTTTTCTTTACGACTTTTCTTTCTTTTTCCATAATTTTCACCTTTTCTTGAAAAATTTATAACTACACACTATGTGTGTGAATTATCTCTGAATAATAAGATTGATTAATAATCTTGTTAAGCGATAGTTCTAGATCGTAATGGGGTTCTAAAGGCTTATCGATGGTGCCGCTATAGACAACCATGTTTTCAATGGTTTGTGGCTGCAACGAATAATAATACGAATTGACATAAACGCCACTTTCGTCCATGCCGGTAATATAACAAGTTACCGATTCAATTATATTGAAGGGGTCGTTTGTCGTAACTACGACGTCAAAATATGAACCATTATCAATAAATGTAGTGAGTTCCCAGTAATACATTTGCGAAGTCGCAAATGTGACCTCTGGAATATCGACCTTCTTTTCTTCAAGCGTTACCGGATCAATATATTCGCACCGCAAAACGGCGGAATGCGGAGTGTTGGGCATCAAATGATCAACGCGGGCGGTTATTTCGCTATATTGACTGTCCTCATCATCTAAATTTACAGAAATAGAAGTGAGTAAATGATCGAGATGATAAACATCGACCCATACACTAATTTCGAGGTCAAAATTCCCCTCGATATAAACACTGAAAAGCGCATACTCTGCTCCGACATCCTGAACATAAAGCGAGCCCAAGAAACGGAAAGGTGTGGTGAATTCGTATTCATCAAGAACAATTGGCGTCTCGCTGCCAAGTAAATATACGGTAAGACGCAGATGGATTTTACTATTATAGTTTGAGATATTTTCTAAGATGGTTGTTGCTTCTGAACTCTCAATCAAAACCGCTTCATAGTAAAGTTCATTTGGATCGTAACGCTCGGGCATGGGCGTCTCAGAATCGTAGATATAGGCATATTCCAACAAGACGCTTTCAAACTCTTGATTGGGATCGAAATACTTAGTACTTACAAAGTAAGTTAATGCTTCTGGTGCCTCTTCTAAAACCGTTTCCGGATCTAACTCTACGTCTAAGATTATGCCGGCAAGTGAACCGGTAATTTCAACTTTTTCGGAAGTTAGAGTTTCGCGGCCAAAACCAAGATTGGCCGAGACGCTTAAATCATAAAAACCGATGCTGCCAAAGACGATTTGAGATCCCACATTGTCTCCAACCTCAAGAGGCGCAGAATATTTCTCGCGACTTCCTTTAACTTCAAGGAGAAGACTATCTTCGGCGATACGACCGTCAGGGTCCTCAACGTTGACCCTGTATATAATTTCGTTTTCGATGGTTTTTATGCTTAAAAATTCTGCCGAAACGGGTTTCTGGCTTTCAACAATTACTGTTACGACGACAGCGGCCGTAACCGCAAAAGAAGCTAGCCATTTAGCTATCATTTGACGCCGTTTCTCGTTGTCGCGGATTTTTTTGATACTAGCCATTTATTTCTCTAAAGAAAAGGCCCTCTTTTCTTATTTTATGTTCGAGATGGGCCCTTAGCAATAAATTAATTAGTAATATAAAAAAATTATTTCTTCTTCCAAATTTCTTTGTAGCCTTCTTCTTCTAAATCCTCTTTGGGAATAAAACGTAAGGCCGCGGAGTTAATGCAATAGCGGAGACCGCCGTCCTTTTTTGGACCGTCGGCGAAAACATGACCAAGATGGATATCGCTCGTCTTCGTTCGTACTTCAATGCGGTGACGCGGAAGCGAGTAATCATCGACGTTTACGAGAAGGCCCTCTTGTAAAGGTTTGGTAAAGCTCGGCCAGCCAGTTCCGGAATCGAATTTATCATAAGAAGCAAAAAGAGGCGTGCCATTAATGGCATCGACATAGATTCCTTCTCGGTGATTGTCCCAATAATCGTTATCAAAAGGCGGCTCAGTTGCGTTTTCAAAAATCACTTTTCGTTGGAAAGGAGTTAATTCAGGCACTTTCTTTGTCATTACTTTGTCCTCGTCGTAATAATATTATATTAAATATCTATTGATGAAGGGTAGTGATGTTTTTTATATAAAAAATATCATATATATTTACAATCAACTACTTTTTGTGATAAATTCGCATTACAGAATTTTTTGAAAGGAGAAGACTATGTGGTGGATTTATCCGTTATACTTTGTATTATTAGTTGCAGTTGTTTTCCTTTCGGTACAACTTGGCCATCTAGTCGATCTTCTTGATCGAAAGACAAAAATTTCAGGAGCATTTCTCGGCGCGATTTTACTGACGTCGGTGACAACTATTCCTGAACTTTTTTCTTCTATTTCCGCTATTTTTGTTGTTGGCGAGCCAGAACTCGTCATGGGCAATATTCTCGGTTCCAATTTGTTTAACATGATGATTATTGCCATTGCCACGATTATATTCTTCAGCAATTTCAAGGAAGCGCGAATCGCCAAATTTCATTTATGGCAGATTGTTATTGCCGGGGCTTTTTATGCAATGGCGGCCTTTGCCGTATTCTTTCCCGAAGCTCAAATCATCTTTAGCATCCATCTCGGCCACGGAACCATCCGCTTTGGCTACTTGAATTTAATTAGCATTATCATTCTTGTCGTTTATGTTCTCTTGCTTCGTTTTCACCCAAGTGAAAAAGATGAACACCACGAAGTTAAAGAAGATAATTCCAAATTGACAATTAAACAAATCATTATCCGCTTTATTTTCTTTGCGGTTTTACTAATTGGCGCGAGTATGGGAATTGCTTATGCTGGCGATGCGATATCCAATGACCTTCATATCGGTAAAGCGATCGGTGGTGCGATCTTCTTAGGAGTCGCGACATCCTTGCCTGAATTCGTAACGAGCATGACTCTTGTATCGAAAAAGAATTTTGATGCCAGTCTCGGCAACATTTTAGGAAGTGCTGTTTTCAATTTCTCAATCTTAGCTTTATCCGACGTCTTAACAGTGAATGGTTCAATTTATAATTACCATGAGCACACTCTTGAAATTGGAATTTTATTAGGGTTTCTTGCTCTTTCTTGGGTGGCCTTGGCAGCTTGGGTTATTATTAAAACCCGCAAACAAAAAATGAGATCCAAAAAGTGGGCGCTAGTCTTTATTCCCTTAAGTCTTGTGATTATTGCCTCATACGTTTTATCAATCGTTTTATCAGTATAAGATTAACAAGTTAAAAAAGAAAAACCCACGAAGCCATCGTGGGTTTTGAATATCCTAGAACAAGTTATTCAGCAGTTGTTTGTACTTCTTGAGGATCAATGCGCTTTGGTTCACCATGCTTGACGAAGAACATTGTGACGATTGCAGCGATTGAGAAAAAGATAGCGTATGGGAAGAGCGTTAGCGTCATGCCCCACTTATCCATCAAAATACCAGAAATGACAGGAGTTACGGCTTGAGCAGTCATGCTGGCGGCATAATAATAACCTGTAAACACTCCGACATTAGGACCCTTAGACATCTCGACAACCATTGGATAAGAATTAACATTAATAGCCGCCCAACCGAAGCCGACAACAACCATTGCAACGTAGATAATCCAACCAAGTGATAAATCGATACTGCCGAGGAAGGCGAGCGCGAAGCCGATAATAAGGACGCCGATGCCGACCATTATTGTATTTTTTCTTCCAAACTTAGTTGAAATAATGCCGATTGGATAGAAGGCGATTAACGCAGCAGCAAAACCCACCATGGCTGGGAAAGTATAGTTTTCGATTTGTAAGATATTTTGGGCATAAAGCGATAATTTGCTCGAGGCTGCGTTATAAGCAAAGAACCAAAGGAAGACAGAAAGAAGAATTAATATGAAGCTACGTTTGACAGCTGGAGACATTTTTTCTCCCTTACTGCCTTTGGCAATCTTTCCTTCTTCTTCGGTTTCAAGACCAAGACGAAGTGATTGGCGGCGCATTTCATCAGCCCATTTAACTTCTTTAACCAAGAACATAAACACTGCCAACAAGGCGAGCATCAGCCCAGAGACAATGCCAAATAAAACTAGATAGTTGAACGTGTCATAATTGGCAACTTTTACAGTGCCAACAACCATGATTAAGACAAGCGAAACAGCTCCCCCAATTGTACCCATGGCATTAATAATGGCGTTAGCCTTTGAGCGAAGTGGTTTAATAGTTACGTCAGGCATCAACGAAACGGCCGGTGTTCTAAATGAGCACATGGCCAGTAAAACGACGAAAAGAATGCCAATAAATGATCCTAAATATGCCCAGTTGGCCTGAGTGATATTTTTAAAAATGTAATCAGCACGTACTTCAGCAACTTTGTCGGCTACCTCAGTAATAAATGTGAAATCACTATTAGCGAGTTCAATAAAGGTATGTGTTATACCATTGACCTCGAAATAATATCCAACTGTTTTCGTACCCTCAAGAATCGGAAGCATCGCCGATATTCCTTCAGCGCGTACCGCGGTAAACTGATAGAAATCAATAACCGCGAGTGAAACGAAGACAATTGCTGCAATTATCGTACCGATAAGAACGTAGGGCTTTCTCTTGCCCATTTTGGATGTGGTCTTATCTGACCAAGCGCCAAATAAAGGTAAGAAGATAAGGGCCAATAAATTATCTAAGGCCAGCAAAAGACCAGACCAAGTCTGGTTAAGACCGAAATTGTTGACAAGAATAATGGACATCACGCCATCATAAATTTGCCAAAACATACTGATGAGTAAAAAGGCCAAACCCACCAAAAACGTTCGCTTAACGTTTAGTTTCATGAATTTCTCCCCGTGTGTTAGCACATATCTAAATAAAATATTAACATAAAGTCAACTAAGATGTAGAAGAAAAAAGGCGATTTACGGCCTTATTACTTCAAAAATATAATTTGACGTTTCTTTGAGGGCTAAAACCCTTTTTTCCTCATTATCAATTGTCCAAGAAATAACGGCCTTTCCCCGCTTACACAAGCGACGAAGTTTCTTGTTTGGCAAAAAGTTTACGTCAAAAGCGATAAACGATGGTTTTGAGATAAAACGGATATTTAATGTTTTAAACATCCATCTCGCAAATTTTCCTATTCCTCCCAGCTCATGAGAAATTAGTTGCCCATAAGGATACTTCTTGGGGTACTTTTTATTAAGCCAGCGGATGGCGTAAGGATTAAATGATTCAATGGCGATATTATTTGTGTCTGGGTAATTATCTAATAACGTCATAATCGCCTCTGGTAATCTTTCATTAAATGACCCGTCAACCTTTATTTCTATCAGCAAAGGAACTTTGCCATCTACTACTTCGAGAACTTCATCGAGAGTAGGAATTCTTTCTTTAGAATGCACAAGTGACGTATTTGCTAATTCTTCTTTTGTCATTTCGCTGACGCGTCGAGACAATTTGGCGACCCGTGTCAAATCGTTATCATGGACAACAGCGAGAGTTCCGTCTTTTGTAAAATGGACGTCAAGTTCAATTCCATAACCACGCTCAACAGCGGCTTTAAATGCGCCGAGACTATTTTCATCGTACTTATTATCGTAAAGTCCACGATGGGCGAGAGGAATTCTAAGAAAATTTGTTAGATCATTCATTGGTGACTTTTCCTTTACAAACTATTTTACCTTCTGTGTTCAAAATTGTTTAAATTATTATTAAAAAAATATGAATTATTACGAATATTGAAAAATGACCTATTCGCCCTTCTTGGTGTTTGTCTTATAATTAGTATTGCGCGAACAAGCATTATAAGGAGCTTAATATGTCAAATGAAATGTGGGCTTATGTTATTGCCTTAGCTGTCTCTTTGCTCGCCATAGGCGTCGCCATTTGGATGGCACTATGGGTTAAAAAACTTGAATCTGATAATCAAAAAATTGAATATGTTTCGAATCTTATTAAACGCGGAGCTAATACTTTTTTGAAGCGGGAGTATACGATTTTGGCGGTTTTCGCTGGCATTCTCTTCGTTTTTATCCTTCTTTTCTTACCCAAACCAATCTGGCAAGTTGGTGATGAAGTAAATATTCATCGTGCATTACCCAACTTAGCAATGGGCATTTCATATTTAGTCGGAACCGTTTTTTCTGGCATTGCTGGTAAAATCGGCATTGATATCGCGACGATTGCCAATGTGAAATCCGCCGAAGCGGCAACAAGAGGCATTAAACCTTCATTTATGGCCGGATTCCGAGGTGGCGCTGTTATGGGCATGGCTGTTGTGGCCAGTTGCTTATTGGGCGTTACTCTTGTATTCTGGGCTACTTATAGTTGGACGGGAAACGCTAGAGTCTTAATCGGTTTCAGTTTTGGCGCCAGCTCGTTAGCCCTGTTTGCAAAAGCCGGCGGTGGTATCTTTACTAAAACCGCTGACATCAGCGCTGATCTTGTTGGCAAAGTCGAATTGGGCATTCCTGAGGATGATCCGCGTAATCCTGCCGTCATCGCCGATAATGTTGGCGATAATGTCGGTGATGTCGCTGGCATGGGGGCTGATTTATTTGACTCAAATGTCGCGTCTTTATCAGCTGCACTAGTATTAGCTATTGCTTTAGATCCGAAATTCATTCCCCTCGTATTTCTATTTGCAACCGCGGGGTTATTATCTTCGATAATTGGTGTGTCAACTGCCAATATTGGCAAACACGGGAATCCTACAAGAGCGCTTAACAGCAGTACTTATATTACGACTGCTATCTATTTCATTTTTACGGCAGTAATTACTGTTCTCTTTGACTTTGTTTTTGATATCGGTACTGGACACGTTTACTGGTTTATATGGGGTTCAACGGTACTTGGACTGCTTGTTGGCGTTGTTATCGGTCTTGCAACGGATTACTTTACTGATGATAGTCGTAAGCCTGTGCATATGGTTGCAATAGCTTCGGAAACTGGGCCGGCCTTCACTATTCTTTCTGGTATTTCGTATGGCTTCTTAAGCGTCTTTCCGGCGATGGTCGGAATTGGTATATCTGCCTTAGGCTCTTATTTATTAACGATGAATATTTCTTCGACGATGCCAGCAACTGCTGGTATGTTTGGAATCTCAATGGCAGCTGTTGGGATGCTTTCCATTGTGGGCATGATTATTTCAAACGATGCCTATGGACCAATTGTTGATAACGCACGAGGTCTTGTCGAGATGGGTAATCTCGGCGAAGAAGCTCTCGAAATTACTGACCGTCTTGACAGTGCCGGTAATACTGTTAAGGCCGTTACTAAAGGTTTCGCTATTGGGGCGGCTGGCTTGACGGTTATTGCCCTTCTAGGTGCCTTTATGTCTGAGGCTAATGCGTTAGGCGCCGGATTAACTGGATTCGATGTGATGGATCCAGTCATCTTCTTTGGTTTATTGGTAGGAGCGGCGGTCCCGGCGGTTTTTTCAGCCCTACTCATGCTTGGTGTTAATCGCAACGCGCAACGAATGATAAAAGAAATCCATCGTCAGTTCAATGACATCCCTGGGTTAAAAGAGGGACAAGCTGGCGTTGAACCTGAATATGATAAGTGTATTGACATCGCCACTAAAGGCGCATTAAAAGAACTTGTCGTTGCAGGCTTGTTTGCTATTCTCATTACGATTGCCGTCGGCTTTATCGGCGGTGTCAGGGCGATTGGAGGATTCCTCGTTGGCAATATCGTTGTTGGTCTATTACTCGCTCTCTTTATGTCAAACTCCGGTGGTCTATGGGATAACACGAAAAAATATATTGAATCAGGACACCATGGTGGCAAGGGCAGTTTTGCTCATAAAGCAGCAGTCACGGGAGATACGGTTGGTGACCCATTTAAAGACACGGCTGGACCATCAATCAATACTCAGATTACGGTTGTTTCACTTGTAGCCTCGCTAATGGCTTACATTTTTATCCTCTATAGCATTTTTTAAAGAAACTTGTTTGCAAAGAAAAAAGCCGATTTAAGGCTTTTTTGATGGAATATCTATTTATTTTTTTAGAAAACGCTTCTTTGCTTCGGGTATATCAAAGCCGAGTGTGCCACCTGGATTCATGATATTGTCGGGATCAAAATGATGCTTAAGAGTTTTGAGAACTGAATATTCAGTTTTGCCTAATGAACCTTCAAGCCATGGGCCAAACATTTTACCAATGCCATGATGATGTGACATCGAGGCCCCGGATTTTTGAATCGCATCAAGGATACCGCTGTGATAGGAAATGTAGTCATTGATATTATTCATTCTCGTGATGAAAATGAAGTAGAGATTCGCTCCTTGCGGGTAAGCATGAGATAAGTGCGTTGTCACTACTGTATTGGGTCGTGAATGGCAATACTCACGTACACTTTTGTAAACCTCATTCATATTTGACCAAAGCACAGAACACTCTAGGGTATCAGTAAGAATACCGAAGTCTTGCATTGAGTCGCGAAGATATGGATCAGTAAAGCGACCCTTCTCCCAAGCTTTAGTAACAAAGCCCGTTAAATTCATTCCACCATGCTTGCGCGCGATGCGCTTGATGTTTGCGGCGACGTTTTTAGCGAAGCCTTTTTCGCCTTCACTCCACCCAAGAAACAAACTTCTTTCCATCGGTTTATAACCACCGACTTTAAATAATTTGGCAAGTGGAGATTCATCGACGCCATAAAGTCTCATCATTAAATCAGTTTCTTCGGCATCCGAACAGCGAAAGACGGATGCGAATCCGGCTTCACATTGCATCATCTCACGCGTTGCTTCTTGAGCTTCTTGCCAATTATGAAACATAAATGCAAAAGATTTACGGTTTTCTTTAGTGAGACGGAAGACGCGTAATGTGACATCCGTCAAGACTCCGAATGCGCCTTCGCTGCCCATCATTATGTGATTAAGCGACGGGCCAGTCGCTTCACGTGGGTAAGGCGAAGTAACGATATTTCCAATTGGAGTGGCATATTTTTGTTGTAAAACAAGATCTTCAATTTTGCCGTAGTAAGTTGAGTTTTGACCTGCACCTCTTGTGACAACCCAACCGCCGACTGAACTATATTCAAATGATTGCGGGAAGTGTCCACATGTGTAAGCGCGCTTAGCATTAAAAAGTTGAACGGCACTATTTAATGTTTCTTCAAGTTTGGGTCCGCTCATACCGGCTTGAACGGTAATTGTCTGATCTTTTTCATTAAAGTCGATAACCTTGTTAAAGCGAAGCCGCATATCGAGACTGATTCCACCTTTAACACACTCCACGCCGCGTGTAACGCTGCTTCCGCCGCCATAGACATAAACTGGAATTTTGTGATTAGCGCAATAAGCGACAATTTTTTCGATTTGTTCGCGCGTGTCAGGATATAGAAC
This sequence comes from Bacilli bacterium, assembly GCA_041669225.1. GTDB lineage: Bacteria > Bacillota_I > Bacilli_A > RFN20 > CAG-826 > UBA1424. Next base: position 14,459 of record JBAYBO010000008.1, read on the forward strand.
AGCCTCGGGGATATTTTCGACAATTCGTTGACGAAGACGAAGGACATCATGCATTGTTTTGCCATAGGCAACGCTTAATCGTGAGTAATTATCTATTCGCACGAAATCATCGCCAAGAATTTTTTTAAATTCTGCGATATGTTCTATCGCAAGTTTAGATGGAATGTTGTAATCGACATGGCCAAAGCCGAGACTTCCGTCATATTTTTGGAAATCCTCATCCTTCATATCGAAAATTTCCTTCATGACCTTATATAGATTTTCTTTTGGCCATTTAAAGTAATTGGGGTCTCCCCAACGGAAAATGGAACGCCAACTACGAGGGTCGGCTGATGTTTCAACCCATTTTGGAGAGAAATCCTTGTATTGTTTATTAGACATTATTTATCCTTCCTTTCTTTAATAATTGAGCGTAATTCCCAGTAAAGCGGTTTTAACTGTTTATAAATTCGTTTATAAATTCGTGTGTGCAAATTTTTATAAACCTCATGAACTTCCGGATTTGGCGTAAAGGTCTTAGTGTAGTGAACCATATTATTAATGGCTTCATGATAATCTTTGAAAACACCAAGGCTTACAAAGGCGACCATTGAACTTCCTAATCCACAAGCTTCGTAGGTTTGAATTCGGTAAACGGGCTTTCCAAACATGTCGGCAGTAATCTGGCAGATTTCTTCGCTTTGCGAACCTCCGCCCGAAACAGTTAATCCGGAAATGGTTTGCTTTGAACTTTTTTCTAAGTTTTCCATTCCTTCCATTAATCCGTAGCCAATACCTTCGATAATTGCTTTATAAATATGGACCCGAGTATGTTCGCTTGAAAAACCAATAATGCTTCCTTTGGCTTCAGGTTGCTTTAAAGATGGTGCCCAATAAGGTTGGAGGATTAAACCGCCGCTGCCAGCAGGAATTTCTTTTAACCGGCGGTTGAGGAGTTCTTCGGGAGACACGCCAAGCTTTGGGGCCTGAACAACTTCTTTTTCAGCGAATTCCTTCTTGAACCAACTCACCATCCAAAAACCGCGGTAAACTTGAATTTCGGGATTCCAGGTGCCAATTGTCGCACCTGGATAGGCCGGCATGAATTGTTGGGGCTCGACATATTTTCTAAGTGTTGTTTGAATTGTTGCTGTCGTTCCAAAGCTTAAAGAAGCGAGGTCATTATCCAAAACCCCACATCCAAGCGTTTCACATGCCTTATCCGAAGCGGTAGCAATAACCGGTAGGCCTTCTTTTATGAGATACTCTTCACTAACTTCTTTAGGAATATTCCCTAAAATCGATCCTGGTGGCAAAATGGCTTGTAACTTTTCTGGTTCGACATTAAAAATCGCATACTTAATATTTGATGGTTCGTACCATTTATTGTTTTTGTAATCATAAGGAATATGCGCCACCTGAGAAGCTGACGAATCAACAAGTTTCTTTGTGAGTTGATAAGTTAAATAACCGCTGATAGTTAGATACTTGTAAGTGGCAGCCCAAATATCTGGTTCATTTTCTTGAATCCAGTTGCTTTTGGTAATTTTTCTCTGGTCTTCAAGAGCTTCGCTCATGCCGACGAGTTTAAATGCCAGTCGCGAGACAAGCGGCAGTGGTTTTTCGCACTTCGCCTCGCGTTGATCAAGCCAGATAATAATGTCTCTAAGTGGATTGATATCTTTATCAACACAAACGCATGTGTCACGAATAGTCGTGATTGTCACGGCGATTATTTCTTCGATTTTATCTTGGTTATTCTGATGAATGCGCCGAGACACTTCTTTTAAGGTATCAACATAGATACTTGGTTTTTGTTCGGCATAGCCGGGTTGAAGAGAATAATATGGTACAAAAGATATTTGTTCTTTTGCGACAATATTTCCTTGCTTATCAACAAGCAAGGCTCGAATGCTTTGTGTTCCGCAGTCAAACGTCAACACCAATGGATTAGTACTCATACACGCATGTCTCCTTTTTGCATTTTCGCAGTTGTTATAACATTAACGTCAGTTCCAAAAATATTATGAACGATGATTGTTTTAATTGGGAGATATTCCTTGATTAATACGTTCCTCAAAAGATTAATCAAAGCATCAATCTTATCTTTTGCTATTTCACCATCAGTTCGAACCGAGATAACAGGGTATTCCGGAAGATTAGTGCGAACGGTAGTCGTAATACTTCGTATAGGATTAGTCAGTTCGTTAATGGCAAAAGTTACTCCTCGAGGACATTTATTGCCTGTCACAGCATGAGATAAAGTATCAATTTCAAGCTGACAGCCATTAGGGCAGACAATACAGGTCAAACGTTTTTTCATATGTTGAGCTCCAAGGAAACTTTGACTTCATTTGAATTCCCATTGTCAGGAATTTGAAAAGTAATTCTTTCCATTTCGGGGGGACGAAGATGCTGGTATCTTTTTTTGAAAATTATCTGACCGCCATATTCGATGCAAAGAGTGGCATTTTCGTAATTTTCGCTACTACGGAAATAAGCGATAATCTGGCGCGAAAAACTATTAAAATCAAGATGTGATGGAACAAAGTACATTAACCGAGGACTAACTTGAATCTCATGCAAATCACGTTCCTTTTGTTCATTATTCGCCGCAAAAGTGCCGGCAATTTCTCCGCTTTCAGATACATAATCAGCAAGATCGCTGACATGCAAAGCGTTGCCACATGAGTAGATATTATCGACTAGCGTCATTAGTGTTTGATCAACATATGGTCCCTTGGTTTTGGGATTGATTTTTACGGCGAGTTGTTCGGCAATTTCGTTTTCTGGTATAAGACCGACCGAGACAATTAAAGCATCACAAGCCACGATGTGTTTAGTTTTTTCAATCGGATTCATCTTCTCGTCAACTTGAGCGATTTCGACCGCCTCGAGTCGGTCACTTCCAAATACTTTGGTCACTGTGTGAGAAAGGTAAAGAGGAATATTAAAATCATCTAAGCATTGAACGATGTTTCGCGTTAAACCGCTCGGTGTTGGTTTAACTTCATAAACGCCGAGAACTTGTCCACCTTCCAGTGTGATGCGGCGAGCCATGATAAGACCGATGTCTCCACTCCCTAATATGACGCACTTGTTTGTCGGCATCTTTCCGAGGATATTTATATAATATTGCGCAGAGCCAGCCGTTATTAACCCGGCCGGGTTTGTTCCACTGATGAAGATTTGCCGTGGTGTGCGTTCTCGACAGCCAGTTGCCAAAATTAGTTTTGCTCCTTCGATTTTTTCAATGCCACCACGTGTAACTAAGGTGAGAAAGAATCCATTATTCAATTTTTCTATTGCCATAACAAATGTCAGCGTCTTGATAACAACATTCGTTTTATGAAGTTCATCGATTTCGCGGTGGGCGTATTCTGGTCCACTTAGTTTTTCGTTAAAGCGAGTTAAGCCAAAACCATCATGAATGCACTGTTTTAAAATTCCACCAAGTTTAGCTTCACGTTCGATTAAAAGAACTTTCGCACCATTCTCATCGGCTTTAATGGCGGCCGCCAAGCCAGCTGGTCCGGCCCCAATCACAATGACGTCAAATCTATTCATTGCTTAACCTCCTTGGTATCGTTAAGAAGGATATTGGCATTACCTTTTTTCTTGACTTCGCAAAGCGAAATATTTTTTTCTTGTGCCATGATTTGCACGATTAATTGCTGACAAAATCCGCCCTGGCAGCGGCCCATTCCTGCTCTGATGCGTCTTTTAATGCCGTCTGTGGTATTAACTTCGAGGAGACGATTAAGACAATCGATAATCTCACCTTTAGAAATCTCTTCGCAACGGCAAATTATTTGTCCATAATCAGGATTTGTTTTAATTAAAGTGTCCCTATCTTGTTCGTTTAATTCGCAAACGAGCACTTGTTTTCTTCGTTTAGGATTAAAGTTTTTGTTTAAACAAAGTTTTTTATCAGCTATCTCTTCATAGATTTTGACGATGTCTTCTGCGATTGCCGGTGCAGCCGTAAGGCCTGGCGATTGAATGCCAGCGGCATGAATAATATTTTTGGTCCATTTGCCGCGACGAACGACAAAATCCTCTTCATAAGTCGAAGCACGGATGCCAGCAAAATATGTGATCACATCGCTTCGAGAAAGCGTTGGAAGTGTATTTCCGTGTTTCTCAAATAGAACATTAATTTCTTCTTGAGTTGTTTCATAGTTTTCGCGATCAGGTGTTTCGCTGGCGGTTGGTCCGACGACAATGTTTCCGTCGACTGTCGGAATTATTCCTCCGCCTTTTGTGTGTGCTTTTTTATCCCCCTTCCCTGAATAAAATGAAAGGGTGCTGTTAACTGATTTATGCGCTGCTTTTTTGTCGAGAATTATCTCAACGCCGCGACGAGGGTGAATTGTAAAAAACTGATCATCCGCCATTTTGGCGACAACATCGGAAAAGACACCGGCGGCATTAACTACCACTGATGGATAAATAATTCCACGATTAGTACAAATTGAAAGAATGCGGTGGTCTACTATTTCGAAACTCAGAGCCGCTGTATTTAAAAGAACCCGTGCGCCGTTTTCAATCGCGTTTTCAGCAAGCGCAACGACCATATTATATGGGGAAATGACTGCCCCTTCAGGAAAAAAGACGGCGAATTTAGCGTCTTTACTAATATTTGGTTCTTTCTTGAGCAGTTCTTTTCGCTTAATAATTCTTGCTCCTTGTATTCCTTTTTTCTTGGCAAGAGAAAGAAGAATCGGAGCGGCAAGATATGCGACTCTTTTATTAAACACTAATGTTTGCCCATGCTGAACATATTCAACTCCAAGGTCTTTTGCCAACTGCTTATAAACTTTCACAGCACGGCGAAGATAGTGATGCTTTTTGCTGTTTCTTGATAAGTCCATACCTACGTGAATGCAACTATCATTTCTACTACTGGCATGTAAAGCGACATCGCTTTCTTTTTCGATTAAACAAACATCGATATTGTATTTACTGAATTCGCGGAGAATCGATGCTCCGACGATGCCTCCGCCAATGATTAAGACAGCGCATTTTAAACCGTCGTATTTCCTATCCTTAATAGGACTTACCCGCATGGCAGGAGAGATATAATTTTTAAGTTTGATGTTATTAATCACACCTTCACTTTTTGCTTTCGCGGCCATATATCCGGCTTGAATAACGTCTTCCCATTTTTCAAGTTCGCCTTCTAAAAGAACACATTCGTCTTTTTTTCTTACTTGGATTTGAGGATAAAGACTAATTATCCTTTGTTTAGTCTTATCAAAAAGGTTTTTCACTAATTGTTACCTCCCCATTTTTTGGCGATATGGACAAGGCGACTTTCGTCATAAGCTTCGCCATGTATTATTTCTTGAACGACGAGGCCATCGATTATAAGCATAAGAGTGTAGGCAAAGGCTTCGGGATCATCGACGTTCGCAAATACTTTTCTAACGCCGATTAATAATGTCTCGCGCCACTCACGATACTTCTCAATAAACTTGTTTCTCAATGTTTCGTTTCCGCCGAGACATTCATTAATTAAAAAGATGTGCATTTTAGCGCGATTAAATAGTTTTACTCCTTTATGAAAAACAACTTCAAGAAAACGTTCGGGCTTCAAGTCGTTTTCATGCCTTTCAAGCCATAATAAATATTCAGCCTTTAACCCGTCAATGTGTCGTGATATAACATCAAAGACTAGTTCATCTTTAGTTGCGTAGTGATAAAAAATTGTTCCCGGCGAAAGCTTTGCTTTTATAGCCACATCTCGTAAAGAAAAGTTTTTGACACCTTTTGTGGCAATCAAATCTTCGACCGCGGCGATAATCCGCCCTTTGCTATTGCTTCCTTTTGGACGAGCCATAAATTGTTATTCGGTTAACTGACCGAATTACTCCTACAAGTATTGTAACAAGAATAAAATAAATAATGAAGATGCTTTTATGTGTTTTCGTTATTGATCAAGAGGAATTGTTTTCGCGTCATAAAAAAAGATCGTCCCAAATGAGACGATCTTCTGATAAAACTAATTATCGAGTACTAAGTTACTGGTTCTTCTTCAGTCGGAATCTCTGTAAAAGTGTTGAGATTATCGGGTAAAACAACATCGACGATTTGATTCATATTGTCAATATCGATGTGTAAGAAACCTGCCAGCTCATGAAGCTCATGGCCGCCAGGTAAAACTAAGGACTGAACTTCTTCTTCTTCTTCGTCGGCAATCGTTACGACGACATCAATATCGACATAAAGTTTGCTTAGGAATCCATCAGCACCAACACCAATTGTGAGTTTAGCGGTTGTGATATTGATGATTTCGGAAATTTCAGCAAGAAGTTCAGAATGATAAGTCGCGATTTGTTCGCTTGTTACTTCGGCCGGAATATCTCCAGAATCCTGCATGACTTTCATAATTACATTAACAATGTCTTCAACCGTAATCGTATAAACAACGGTTAGTTCGCCATTCGACTCAGTAGCTTTAATGTTACTGATTGTATTGGCGTAAGGAAGCATGTCATCGAATTCAAAAGGCATTACGATTGGTTCTTCTGGATCGTAGCCGATAGCGTCTCCTAAATTACCGACATATGTTTTAATTGTCGTAATTTCGGGGGCTTCGCCACCCATCAAGTCGATAACATCAACCGCACCGGTAATATCGGCATAAACCCAGCCTTCGCTTAAATAAAGGGCGGCACTGGCTTCGGCATCAACTAGTGTCACATCGTCTTCGACAGCCAAAACGGAAGCACTAGCTTCAATGCTGCCAACCGCATCATCGCCAAAAATGTCATTGGCTTTAATGTTGATTTCGCCGGCGGCTTCGAGATTGCGTTCTGACAAAATGGCGTCTTCGGCATCATATTCTTTTCCGGAATAATCAAGGTCGGCGGTAATATCGATCTCAAACGATTCGATTTCCGTGGTGGTCATTTGCTCCATAGCAGCCATAACGCGTTCATTAGCGACCGCGGCTTCAATTGAAATGCCGCCCCCATCACACGACGTCATCACCGTTAAAGCAAATAGCGAAAGAGTAGAAAATAAAAGTTTATTGAATTTGTTCATAGGAACACCTCCATTTTTTAATATAGCACTATGTAACAAAAAACAATAAATAAATTCATTTAATAGGAAAAAATGTCGCAGTATGGCGATGTAATTCTATTTAAATACTCGTGTTATTTTAGCTTAAAGAACCATTTAATGAAGGACTTTTTCTTTTCATTATAAGGTGGATATTTAAGCTGAAGCTCAATTTTTTGTTTTTTGAGTACGCTTTTCTCATGAGAGAAGGCCTCAAAAGATTTTTGTCCATGGTAACTACCCATGCCGCTTCGTCCGACTCCTCCGAAAGGAAGTTTGTCATTAGTCAGATGCATAATGGTGTCGTTAATACAGCCGCCACCATAACTGACGAGACTCATGATTCGGCGAGCCTCTTTTTGGTTTTTGGTAAAAAGATAAAACGCCAAAGGTTTTTCCTGGGTTTTAAAAATCTCAAGAAGGTCATTGATATTTTTAAAAGCTAATACCGGCATAATCGGACCAAATATCTCCTCACTCATAATTGCATCGCTGGCAGTGATGTTGTCCATAATTGTGGGCTCAATCAAGCGCTTGTTTTTATTAATATGTCCACCGAAAACAACTTTCTCTTTGTCAATTAAACCGAAAAGCCGTTCGACGTGTTTGTCGTTAATAATGCTTGGGAAATCATCACTGATGTTACCATCGCGATAGTAAAACATTTGAATATATTCAATAACCCGTGAGATAAAGGCGTTCTTAACGGATTCGTGAACATAAATGTGATCTGGTGCTACGCATGTTTGACCGGCATTGAGATATTTGCCCCAAGTAATTCTTTTCGCCGCCATGTTAATATCAGCGTCACTCATCACAATGCATGGTGATTTGCCACCGAGTTCAAGAATTACCGGCGTCAAATGGACGCTGGCTTTTTCTAAGACGACACGGCCGACATCATCACCGCCGGTAAAGAATATGAAGTCAAATTTCTGATTTAGGAGAGTTTGATTTTCTTCTCTTCCTCCGACGACTACGCTAAATAATCGAGGATCAAAATTACTGGCAATCTTTTGCAAAACAAGGGAGACGTTCCAGGCATATTTTGATGGCTTTAAAATAACGGTGTTTCCCGCTGCGAGTGAGGCAACAACAGGAACCATCGCCAATTGTAAAGGATAGTTCCAAGGAGACATTACTAAAGTAACACCGAATGGTTCTTTATAAATGTAGCCACTGGAAATGACGTTAACGAGACTTGTCGCCACTTTTTTTGGCTTCATAAACTTCTTCAAGTGATGAAGCATGAAATCTATTTCTTGAATGACGAGCGAATACTCGGTGGAAATGACATCGAATTCGCATTTGTTGTAATCAAGTTTAAAGGCATCATAAATTTCTTGATGCATTTCTAAAAGAATTTTTCTTAGTTTCTTTAATACTTCGCGGCGGGCGTCTAGTGAGCGAGTGTGTCCTTGAAAATAGTAATCACGTTGCTTTCGAACAATTTCTTCAATCATGTATTTTTCCTCTATTTCTAATTGTCCATATTTTTTGCAAATTTGCCACAAGAGGTTATAAGCAAAGGAGTTAGCAAAAGGGCGTTTTAAGAATATAATTAAATATTATGAACATCTTTTATTTGGACGCTAATCCAGTCCTAGCCGCTCGCTATCACGCCGATAGGCATGTTATCAAAATGATTTTAGAATCAGCTCAACTTCTTTCGACAACTCATCATATTTCCTTGTCGAACAAACATATACTAAGTCACATATATAAACCAACACATTACAATCACCCCAGTACAATTTGGGTGCGGCAAAGTAAAGCTAACTACCAATGGCTATATACCTTATTTCTCGCACTTATCGATGAGTACAAATATCGTTTTGGAAAAACACATAAGAGTTCTGAACTTATTCCATATTTAAAAGAACCACCGCTTTCACTTGGTGAAGGAGTATTTACGCCACCGACACCAGCGATGGATGATGAATATTTAGTCAATGGCGATTCGCTTCTATCGTATCGCAAATACTATCGTCTCGCCAAGAGCCATCTTTTTTTATGGACTAAACGCGAACGTCCTGAGTGGCTGGATAATTAAGCATGCTTAGCATGTAACTCATTAAATTCTTTATTGGGAGTCATAAATAAGATAACATTTAACAAGGAGCATTTTTTATGAACGAATTAAAAATAATTGATCACGAAATTTATGACGCGATTGCATTAGAAAAAAAGCGTCAACACGAAAATATTGAGCTGATTGCCAGTGAAAATTTTGTCTCGCTAGCAGTACTGGAAGCCCAGGGTTCAATCATGACCAACAAATACGCCGAAGGCTATCCTAATCGCCGTTATTATGGTGGTTGCGAATTTGTCGATATTGCTGAACAACTCGCGATTGAACGTTTGAAACAGTTATTTGACGTTAATTTTGCTAATGTTCAACCCCATTCCGGCTCACAAGCCAATATGGCTGTCTATCGGGCTTTGTTAGATTACAAAGATCGAATTCTCAGTATGTCGCTAAACGATGGAGGACATTTAACTCATGGCCATAAGCTTTCTTTTTCCGGCGCTGATTATGAAATCTTTTCTTATGGCGTCGACGCCAAAACAGAGATGATTGACTATGACCTAGTTGAACGCCTTGCTCTAAGTGTCAAGCCCAAACTAATTGTCGCTGGTGCAAGCGCCTACCCAAGAGCGATTGATTTTAAACGCTTTCGCCAAATAGCCGATAAAGTTGGTGCCTATCTCTTTGTTGATATGGCTCATATTGCCGGACTCGTCGCCGGAGGAGTTCATCAAAACCCCTGTCCTTATGCCCATGTTGTTTCGTCAACGACTCATAAAACCTTACGCGGTCCTCGAGGCGGAATTATATTGACTAACGATGAAGAAATAGCCACGAAGATTAACCGGGCAGTTTTTCCTGGCATACAAGGCGGACCCTTAATGCACATTATTGCCGCTAAAGCGGTGGCATTTAAGGAAGCGCTCGAACCCAATTTCAAAAATTATGTTAAACAAGTTGTTGATAATTCACACGCTCTTGCCGATGAACTGAGCAAACTTGGTTATCGCATCGTCAGTGGCGGAAGCGACAATCACATGTTACTTGTCGATTTAAAAGCATCAGTTGGAATGACGGGTGCCGAAGCCGAAAAGCTACTTCATGAAGTAGGCATTACTTGTAATAAGAATTCAATTCCGAATGATCAAGAGCGGCCAATGGTGACTTCCGGCATACGCCTTGGCACACCAGCGATGACGACTCGTGGTTTTAATAGTGATGATTTTCGTGTAGTGGCTCGTCTAATTAACGCGGCACTTAAAGGACGAGATGACGATAACAAACTCGCAGAAGTTCATCAAAAAGTATTAGAATTAACAAGGAAGCACCCTCTTCCATATTAGTCATGAAAAATGCTGAGTCGAGATTAATCTATCAGATGATTGCCATCGCCATGGGGGTGGCCCTTTCGATTTTGCTCACAAGCTTTGTTTTCATACCGCTTCCGTTTGGTGGCTTTTTAAATTTCACTGATGTTTTTATTGTTTTGTACGCGATGTTTTTCGGACCATGGATTGGTGGGCTTGTCGGAGCGTTAAGCGGCTTAATCGTTGACATCATTTTAGGCTATGGCTTTTATGCACCATTTACATTTTTCATTAAACTGATTGAGGGCTTGGTTGTCGGTTATCTATTTTTGAAGTTGCCAAGAAAAATTCGCTATGTCGCACCATTTATCGGTGGAATCGTCATGGCCGGTTTGTATATCTTGCCCGATTATATTCTTCTGCAAAACTGGATAGCGGTTTTAACTAACTATGGCTTCAACCTAATACAAGGTGTTGTCGGAGCGTCGCTTGGCATCGGCATTTATATAGTATTACTGAAAGCCAAGGTTCGCCCTCCAGAGCACACATAAATAAATATTTATAACTCGACAAGTTCGCGGAATATGCTAGAATAATCCGCGGACTATTTTTTTTATTATTATGAGGTCGCATATGGAAACAATTATAGATTCAAAATTCAAACGCGCTTCAAGGCGCGGTGCCTTAGCTTTTCAACATGTGTTTGCAATGTTTGGGGCGACGATTGTTGTGCCTCTTCTCGCCGGGTTATCCGTTCCCATTGGTCTTTTATCTGCTGGTATCGGAACAATCATCTTCTATTTTTTAACCAAGAAGAAAGTTCCGGTCTTTCTAGGCAGCTCGTTTTCTTATCTCCCGGGTATTATCGCTTATATGCTCAGTCAAAACGCAGGAGCAGTCGGCACTGAAACATGGCAGAAAGCCGTTGGCGGACTTGCTCCGGCAATAGCAATCACCGGACTTGTGTATATTGTTTTATCGATAATTGTTAAATTTGTCGGGATGCAAAGAATTAAGAAACTCTTTCCTCCGCTTGTCGTCGGCCCAATTATTATTGTCATTGGCATGGTGCTTGCGCCAAAAATTCTTTATAACAATGTTATAGGTCAATACGCAAATGGTTTTATGGATGCTTGGAAAGCCTGGACTATTGCTCTTGTCACCCTTGTTTCCATTGTTATTGTCTCAACTGCCTCTAAAGAAAAAAGCTTTTTCCGAGTGATGCCCATTTTAATCGGCTTTGCGATTGGAATTCTAACGACTGTATTTATTGATTTAATTGAGTTATATGCCCTTTCAGGAGATATCGCCAAAACAATAATTTTCTATAAATTCACAAGCGCTGGAGCATTCGCAAACGGCATCGACTGGAGTCAAATAGTAATTTTCCAAAATTTTGGTGAAACCTTTGGTTTTTATAAATACCTTCGTTTTGATTTAAATGCCATATTACTAATTTCACCGATTGCCTTTGTAGCTTTTATGGAGCATATCGGCGATATCAATGCCAGCAGTGCGGTTTGTGGTAAGGACTTCACGGTTGATCCCGGTATTAATCGGACCGTTTTGGGTGATGGAGTTGCGACTTTGTCCGCCGCCTTTCTTGGCGCGCCACCAAAAACAACCTATGGCGAAAACACAGCTGTCTTGGCTATTACTCAAAACTATGATCCATTTAACTTATTTCTCGCCGCCATTTTTGCCACAGTCCTTGGATTCTTTACAGTCTTTGGCAACCTGACTTTAACTATTCCCGCTCCCGTTATTGGTGGAGCATCAATTGTCTTATTTGGCATGATATCGGCATCGGGACTTAAAACCCTTATTTCGGGTCGAGTAAATATGAATAATACGAAGAACATGATTATCGTATCTGTCATTATGTCTTTGGGACTTGGTTTAGCTGCCTTATCGTTGGTTGGTGATATTACTGGTGACGAGATTTACAAAGTAATAATCGGCACTGTTGAGATTTCGTCGCTTGCGATTTGTGCGCTTGTTGGTGTTGTTTTGAATCTTGTTTTGCCTGACCGTCAAAAGGAAATTGCAACAATTTCGTAAACTCGTACTTTCGGTACCAAATAAATTGTCTTAAGGACAAGTTTAGATTATGATTTAGTAATGGGCTTGTAAGCCGAGAATGGATGAGTGATTTTGTATGTGGGATGCATTAAAAGCTTTAGGAGAATGGGGAACTGTTTTAGCCGTTTTTATTATTTTTGTGGCTAAAATTGTTGAGGTCACGATTGGAACTTTGCGGCAAATACTAGTCGTCAAAGGATATCGCACTTACGCCGTTTTATTAGCTATTATTGAAATTTTCTTATGGGTTTTTATCGCTTCAAAGGTTCTGACCGACTTAAGTGAAAATATTTTTTATGGTATTTCTTATGGTCTTGGTTTTGCCGCGGGCGTATTTTTCGGTTCAATTATCGAACAGAAACTGGCTTTCGGAATGCTTCTTGTACAAACCATTACAACCGAGAAAAAGGGTATTGAGATTTCAAATGCTCTTCGCGAAAAAGGCTATGGAGTGACGACGGTGGACGCCAAAGGAAAAGTAGATAGCCGCAAAATCTTGATGGTTTATGCAAACCGTCGCGGCAGCCAGGAAATAGTCGAACAAGTAATACTGATTGATCCAACGGCAATGATTGTCACAAACGATGTCGGGACGCTATCCGGCGGATATATTCGTATCAAAAAATCACTACTAAAATAAATTATTTATTTGAAAATGAGGCGATTAAATGGTTAAATCGCCTTTTTTTATCCAACCTAATTTTCGGAATGATAAGTCAATTAAAAACACTAAACCTGCAGGGGCAATAATCATTAAAATAATAACGCCGAGCCAAGCCATCAATGGGTTATCACCCATTTCTAGAACAGTTGATAAAGGACCAATTAAAGCGCATGTTCCCATGCCAGCAGCCGCTGATGTTGTTCTCAACATAAAGATGGTCGTGGCAAAAGGGCCAAGAATCGCTGAAACGATTATAGTCGGAAGCCAAATTAGGGGCTTGCGCAAAATATTTTTAAATTGGAGCATTGATGTTCCGATACCAACCGAAATTACTTTTCCGGCATTGTTGTCGCGTATCGACATCATCATGAAGCCAATCATTTGTGTGCAACAGCCCACGGCCGCTGCGCCGCCAGCGATACCTCCAAGGTTAATAGCAACCGCGACGGCGACTGATGAAATCGGCGCGGTTAATATCATGCCCATGACTGAGGAGATAACGACTCCCATCAATAGTGGCTGATATGCAGTGGCGGTTTGAATGAACTGGCCAAGCGAAGTTACAACCCAAGTAAGTGGCACGGCCAATAAGAAAGAAAGCGCGCCGGCCACCGCAGTTATAAACAAGGGAACGATGATTAAATCTACAGCCGTTTGTTTTTTAAAAACAAGCCGATACAATTCTATACTAATTACAACGACAAGGTAAGCCATCAACGGATTTCCGTTTGTGGATGTCCCATTTATAAAAGGCAATACATATGTGCCGTTATTAATACCGAGGACCATTGTCGAAACAGCGCCGGCGACTCCGACGGATATGATCGCGATGGGTGAAAGATTTTTGAGCGACAAAGCAATTCCAATTCCAATTCCGATGCCCATTAAGCCTTTTAAAATATTTCCAATACCAGTGAAAAATTGAACACCGGTGAGAGTGCCAATTTGTCCGATAATAACACCAATAATAAGGGTTGCGAACATGCCAACGGCCATGCCGCCAGTCGTTTTTGTTAAATGATCCATAAAACGGGGGAACCATTTTTTCTTTTGCTTGGAATTAGTCTTCGTTTCGTTAATTTCTGTCTTTTCAATTTTACTCATCATGAAATCAATATATATATTTGGGCAAAAAACGCAATCATTTTTAACTTCCCGAAACAAAGTGAGGCGACTCGCTATTAAAAATTAGATGCCGGTGTGATATTCTTTTATCGTTGTCATGAATAAGAAAAAAAGTATCAGTCGCGAAATTGTTCGTTTTATTATTGTAGGCATAGTGGCTACTGTTTTAGATTATGGTACTTATTCG
>JBAYBO010000009.1:0-28752 GCA_041669225.1 Bacilli bacterium
CCTATATTGGTCCAGAAGTTGTTATTGGTTCGGACACCATTATTCGTGCTGGTACGCACATTTATGGCAAAACCGTTGTCGGAAAGCAAAACGTAGTAGGTCCATCCACGTATCTTGATAATGTCGTGGTTGGCGATGAAAACCACATTATTTTTTCGCACATAGCCGATTCAACAATCGGTAATGGCAACGAAATAGGCCCTTATGCCCGCCTTCGCGGTCATTCAGTCGTTGGAAACCACACTCGCGTGGGCAATTTCGTTGAATTGAAGACTTGTGTTCTCCACGACGGCGCAAAATCCGCCCATTTAACTTATCTTGGCGATGTTGAGATTGGTGAAAAGACAAATATCGGTTGTGGTACAATTGTCGCTAATTACGATGGCTACAACAAAACTAAGACATTTATCGGAAAAGATGTCTTTGTCGGTTCAGGAAGCACACTCATTTCACCGGTTGTCATTGAAGACAATGCTTTTATTGCCGCTGGTTCAACAATTAATCGCAATGTCGGTAAAGATGATATGGCCATTGCTCGTGTCCGTCAGGAAAACAAGATTGGTTATGGTAAGGTTGTAAGAGAAAAAGCGCTTCAGAAAAAATTAGCGAACAGTAAAAAATAACTGCGATTAAAAAACGCCAATCACTTAGTGAAATGGCGTTTTTATTTTTGTTATAAACCCGTTAAGAATTATTTCTTGGCGGCTCTTGCTCTAATAGCTGCTTGAGCGGCGGCTAAGCGAGCGACAGGAACGCGGAATGGTGAACAACTGACATAATCAAGACCAACGTTATGGAAGAATTCGATTGAGACTGGGTCTCCACCGTGTTCGCCACAAACACCGATATGTAAGTCAGGGTTCGCTTTACGACCGTTTTCAACAGCCATTTTGATTAATTGACCAACGCCGCGTTGATCAACTGTACGGAATGGATCTTGTTCGAAGATTTTCTTTGCGTAGTAATCATTTAAGAATTTGGCGGCATCATCACGAGAAAAACCATAGGTCATCTGTGTTAAGTCGTTCGTGCCAAAACTGAAGAAGGCAGCATTTTTCGCGATATCAGCAGCGAGCAAAGCAGCGCGTGGGATTTCAATCATCGTACCAACATGGTAGACGAGTTCTTGGCCTGAGGCGGCTATAATTTCGTCAGCGGTGTCGGTGATAATCTTTTTAACATAGTCAAATTCCTTACCATCTAAGGTTAACGGAATCATGATTTCTGGAGTAATCTTCTTGCCGGAGTCCTTTTGAACTTGAAGGGCGGCTTCAATAATAGCTCTAGTTTGCATTCTGCCGATTTCTGGATAGGAAACGTCAAGACGGCAGCCACGGTGACCCATCATCGGGTTAAATTCATGGAGATCATCGATGCGAGCTTTGATTTCTTCAACTGATTTCTCCAATTCTTTGGCCAACTCTTCAATTTTGTCTTCTTCTTGGGGAAGGAACTCGTGAAGCGGTGGATCAAGCAGACGAATGGTGACGTTCAGTTTACCCATAATCGAGAACAACTTATTGAAGTCATCGCGTTGATAAGGGAGAAGTTGGGCAAGAGCCTCTTCACGTCCTTCAACTGAGTCTTCAAGAATCATTTTTCTCATGTAGAAGATACGGTCCTTATCGAAGAACATATGTTCGGTACGAGCAAGTCCGATGCCTTGAGCACCAAAATTAAATGCGGTTTGTGCATCACGTGGTGTCTCGGCATTAGCGCGAACATCGAGAGTACGGCGTTCATCAGCCCATTTCATAATCCGGCCAAAATAACCAGTCATTTCCGCTTCAACAGTCTTAATTGCTCCAGCGTAAACGCTGCCGGTTGAACCATCAAGTGAGAAGACATCGTTGACGCCATACACTATATTGCCAATTTTAGCGGTTTTCTTTTCTTCGTTGACGACGATGCCGGAAGCTCCGGCGACACAGGTTTTACCCATTCCACGAGCGACGACGGCAGCGTGTGAAGTCATGCCACCACGCATGGTGAGGATACCTTCGGCAGCGACCATGCCTTCAATGTCTTCAGGAGATGTTTCGACACGGACGAGAATAACCTTCTCTCCTGCTTCATGGCGTTCTTTGGCTTCTTTGGCAGTAAACGCTAATTTTCCGGTTCCGGCGCCTGGGGAGGCTGGTAAGCCAACGGCGATTGGTTCGATTTTAGCGAGTTCTTTTTTGTCAAAACTTGGGTGTAAAAGGGTGTCGAGAATGTTGGGATCAACCCTTAAGACGGCTTCATCAATTGAGATAATGCCTTCATCGACTAAATCACAAGCGATTTTAAGAGCAGCTTGCGAAGTTCTTTTGCCACTTCGTGTTTGTAAGAAATAAAGTTTTCCGTCTTCGACGGTGAACTCCATATCTTGCATATCGTGATAATGCTTTTCCATTCTCTCGATGGTTGTGGTGAATTCTTTGTAAACTTCAGGCATTCTCGTATTGAGTTCTTCAATATGAAGAGGAGTGCGAAGTCCAGCAACGACGTCTTCACCTTGGGCATTTGGTAAGTATTCGGCAAAAACTTTTCTTTCGCCGGTTGAAGGCGAACGTGAGAAAGCAACACCAGTGCCACTATTTTCGTTTTTGTTACCGAAAACCATTGATTGGACATTAACTGCCGTACCCCATTCGTAAGGAATGTTGTTCATCTTGCGATAAACGTTGGCGCGTGGGTTGTCCCATGAACGGAAGACAGCGGTGATGGAATCAATTGCCTGTTGATATGGATCAGCAGGGAAATCTTCGCCAAAAACCTTTTTGTAATAAGCTTTTAGCTTTTTGACGAGTTCTTTGAGTTCATCAGCCGTAATCTCGGTATCGAGTTTATAGCCTCTTATTTCTTTTAACTCTTCAAGCATTTTATCCATCTCGGTCCGGGGGTGGCCTTTCGCGATGTTGGTAAACATGACGATGAAGCGGCGATAGCAGTCATAAGCAAAGCGTTCATTACCTGTTTCACTCGCCATAGCTTGAACAGTTTTATCGTTTAAACCGAGGTTTAAGATGGTGTCCATCATACCAGGCATGCTGGCGCGAGCGCCGGAACGAACGGATACGAGTAAGGGGTTATGTGAACCACCGAAATTCTTTCCAGTTTCTTTTTCGATGCCGTGAATTGCATCATAGATTTCCTTAATCAAGTAGTCAGGAAGTTTTTTGCCGCTGTCATAGTAAAGCGTGCAGGCTTCGGTCGAGACAGTAAAACCTTGGGGGATCGAGATGCCAATATGGGTCATCTCTGCGAGACCGGCGCCTTTTCCTCCAAGGAGTTCTTTTCCGAGACCATGGGCTTCTTTAAAATTGTAGACGTATTTTTTTGCCATTTTGTTCTCCTTTAAAATATTTATGAGCTGTCTTAGCTCACCGATACAAGAATATCATAGATATTGGACAAAAATAACTAAAAATGCTCATGTAAGCGTTTTTATCAACGATAAAAGGGATTATTGAATTTCCGAAATGAGTTGTTCCCAAGGCATGCCTTGAATCGGAAATACTTTTTTGTTTAGAATTACCCGCTTGATTTTTTCAGCGCGATGAAGTTCAAGCAGAAAGGGTTTCTCGTTAACTTTGACAGAAAAAAAGACATCAGCGAAAATCGAAAGCCAGTAACGGAAACCGCGCCGGAAAAATTCTTTGATAATTAATTCGTCGCCTGTTTGTTCAGCGAGATAACGAACCGCGGCAAAACATTTAAGGTGTAAGTCAGTGCGGTCGCTTGAAAGGTTTGTTGTCGCTGATTCGTTGGTCCGTCGGTAAAAATAAAGCGGTTCGGTTAAAGTGATTGATTTATTAGCTTTTGCATAAAGAGCGAAATTGATTAGAAAATCTTCAAACATAATTAATTTGCTTGAGACCGGCAATTTGGTGTTCTTTATTAATTCTGAACGATACATTTTCATCGGCATGTATCCGCGTATGTTAAAATCTCGAAGCAATGAGCGCACGCCTTGAATGCGGTTTAAAGTTTTCTTTTTAGCGAGGACGTTGCGACTGATGCGTCCGTTAGGATTAATTTTTACAAATGAGCAATTGACGATATCAGCGTCATTCTGGGTAATCTTTTCATACATTTTTTTCACAAAAGAAAGTTTGTACATATCATCGCTATCGAGAAAGCAAATATACTTACCTTTCGCTTCTTCGATTCCACGCTTGCGAGCGAAGCCGACCGACAATCCATCGGTGACAATGTGGCGAACGTTCTTATGTTTTTTCGTGTATTTCCCGACTATTTCCCGACTATTATCGGTTGAACCATTATTTATAATAATAACCTCATAAGGCAGCGAAAAATCCTGCGAAACAGCGCTGAAAAGGCAAGATGAAAGGAACTTTTCGGAGTTCCTGACGGGAATAATAATACTTACTTCGATTTGACTATTCATTGTTGCTCGTAAAGCAATTCTATCATAAATCCTTGTTTGTGCTTTTTACTATTTATAAAAACGCCTCACCTTGATTGTGAGACGTTTGGTGGCATTAATTAGCAGTTTCTAATTCGTCGATGTTGTTGTCTGGCTCTGGTTCCGCGAGAGGATTACGTCCCGAGAATTGAGCGTTATATAATTCGGCATAAAAGCCACTGTTTGCCAACAACTCGTGGTGGCTGCCAATTTCAACAATCTGTCCTTTTTGCATAACGATAATTACCTTAGCATTTTTAATGGTTGAAAGGCGGTGGGCGATAATGAAGCTAGTCTTGCCAATCATCATTTTATTCATCGCGTCTTGAATTGCGAGTTCGGTGCGAGTATCAACACTAGAAGTCGCTTCATCAAGAATTAATATTTTCGGTTTAGAAACAATTGCACGGGCGATGGTAATCAATTGTCTTTGACCTTGTGAAATGTTCGTTCCGTCTTCATTCAATATGAAATCATAACCGCTGGGTAAAGTCTTAATGAAGTGATCGGCGTGAGCTTGCTTTGCAGCATCTTCTATTTCTTCGTCGGTGGCATCGCTACGGCCATAACGAATGTTTTCACGGATTGTATCCGAGAAAAGCCACGTGTCTTGTAAAACCATACCGACTGCGCCACGTAGAATTCCGCGTCGATAATTACGAATATCAATGCCATCAAGAAGAATCCGGCCACTATTCACTTCATAAAAGCGCATGATGAGATTAACAATCGTTGTTTTACCGGCGCCGGTCGGGCCGACAATGGCAATACTATCCCCAGTGTTAACTTTTAAGTTAAAATTGCGAATAAGCGGTTTATCAACAGTGTATGAAAATTCGACGTTATCAAAAACGATTTCGCCTTTAATGCCGCCTTCGCTGCTAATCGCATCGTCTGGCTCAAGTTCCATTTCAGCTTCGTCAAGAAGATCATAAATACGTTCTCCAGAAGCTAAAACTGATTGGATAATGCTTGAGATTTGTCCGATTTGTTGGAAAGGTTGTTGAAACATTTGTAAAAACAAGAAGAAAGCAACCATGTTGCCAGGGTTTTCCAAAATGCCGCCCACGACACTGACGCCAATAAAACCGAGATTGCCAATAAAGCGCATAGTCGGGAAAATGAAACCCGAAAGCCATTGCGATTTCCAGTCAGCCTTCATCATTGTTTCGTTAACTTGTTCGAAGGATGCAGCCACGTCTTTTTCTTTATTGAAAAGTTTGACAATTTTAAAACCGGAGTAGTTTTCTTCGGTAATAGAATTTAACTTGCCTAAATGAGTGCGGTATTTTTTAAATTCTTTTTGAGCGTTGACAGCAATCACAACCGTGAAGAGTATAGTAAATGGCAGGATTGCGATTGCAACTAAGGCTAGTTCCCAAGAAGTGACGAACATGGCGATAACCACACCAATAAACATCGAAACTCCTAAGATCGTCTGGTTAATTATACTACTCATGTGGCGCGAAATATTATCGACATCATTCGTGCCTCGAGATAAAATCTCGCCATAAGTGTTTTTATCGAAATAGCTCAACGGTAAACGGTCGAGTTTTGCCTTAATCTTTTCACGGATATTATAAGCATAATCGGCTGAGATTTTGACGACAATCCAATCAGCGAGCCACATTAATAAAGCCGAGCCGACATAAAATGAGAGCATTATCATTACTTGTTTTAAAACTTCCGGCCAATTAATCATAAAAACGCCTTCAACTTGCGTCGCCAGGTTTTCAAAGTCGTTGACAAAATCACCTAATAAGACAGGCATTAAGACGGAGAGAGTTGCTGAAACAAGAAGAATGATGATGACGAAAATGAAGGTAGCGAGAAGAGGACGGAAATCAGCTAGTATGCGCGAAGCTGCTTTCTTAATATTTCTGGGTTTTGCACCCATCATCGAATCAGTTGAACGAGGCATTATTCGTCACCTCCTTCCGCAAGAAGAACTTGCTTCTTAATTTCAAGAGTCCGTTTTATTTCGCTTTCATCCATTTGAGAAAAAACAATTTCTTGGTAAACTTTACAACTTTTCAATAAGCTTTGATGTTTCCCTTGCCCGACAATTCTTCCTTCGTTTAAGACGAGAATATTATCGGCATCCATGATGGATGAGACACGTTGAGCAACAATAATTACCGATGCATTTTTGGTATATTCTTTAAGCGCCGTGCGCAGACGAATATCAGTTTTAAAATCAAGAGCGGAAAACGAATCATCGAAAATAAATATTTCCGGTTTTTTAATGAGAGCACGTGCGATCGCGATTCGCTGTTTTTGTCCACCAGAAAAGTTTTTGCCACCTTGTGATACTTCCGCATCATAACCATTTTCTTTTTTTGCCACGAAACGAGCGGCTTGCGCAACTTCTAAAGCAACTTTGATGTCGTCATCGGTACTGTCGGGTTTTCCAAAACGCATATTATCGCGGATTGTTCCCGAGAAAAGCAAAGCTTGTTGAGGGACGAAACCGATTTTATCCCGCAGGTCTTTTTGAGCATAATCACGAACATCGATATTATCGACAAGAATATGTCCTTCAGATATATCGTAAAAACGTGGTATGAGATTGATGATTGAAGATTTTCCGCTTCCAGTTGAACCGATAATTGCGGTGACCTGACCCGGTTTTGCTTCAAAAGTTATATTTTGTAATGTTGGAACCTTTGAGTCTGGGAAAGTAAAGGTGACATCCTCGAAGCGAACATGGCCGAAAGCATCATTTAAATTTACTGCTGGGTTGTCTGGATCTTTGATAACGATTTCTGTATCCAAAACTTCATTGATACGACGTGCGCTGACTCCGGCGCGAGGAATGTTAATCAAAAGCATGGAAAACATCAAAAACGACATCATAATATGCATAGCATATTGCGAAGTAACAAGAATGTTGTCTAAGCGTGCGGTATTTGCCGTACCGTCGATAATCGCAAATCCAAATAGGAAAATTGCAAAATATGTTAAATCAAAGAAGATAGATATAATCGGGCTGGCAAACGACATCGTTCGACCAACTTTTACAACAATGTTTGTTTGATGGCGATTAACTTTTGCGAATCTCTTTTGTTCTTTTTCTTCCTGATTAAAAGCACGAACAACACGAACGCCAGTCAACGAAGCACGTAAGACCTTTGTAACTTCATCAATCGCGATTTGCAGTTTTTTAAATAGCGGCATGGCAATCGCGAAGAGAATTATGATTGTGATAATGATTAAAGGAATTGAAAAAGCGAGAATGAGTGCTAGCTGTTGATCGGTTCTTAATACCTGGACGATGGCGATGGCCATAATGACTGGCGACATAACCATGATTCTTAGCCCCATGATGATGATTGTTTGAACCATCTCGACGTCATT
This sequence comes from Bacilli bacterium, assembly GCA_041669225.1. Lineage (GTDB taxonomy): Bacteria > Bacillota_I > Bacilli_A > RFN20 > CAG-826 > UBA1424. The sequence goes on from JBAYBO010000009.1 coordinate 7,769, forward strand.
TGTGGTACGAGTCATGAGTGAAGCGGTGCCGATTTTGTCATAATCTCCAGGGGAAAAAGCTAAAACTTTCTTAAACACTTCAGCCCGCACTTTTTTACCAAAATACGCTCCGACATAAGAAACACTTAAAGATGTTGCCAGAGCAATAACGATTGTCGCCCCAGCATACGCAAGCATTTCAAGGCCTTTGCGAAAAATAAAAGCGTTATCGGCTCCAGCGGGACTCGTGATGTTAGCGACGATTTCGCCCATCAAACGCGGGAGACTCAATTGTGAGTAAGATTGAGCGCCAATCAACAGGAAAACAATAATGATGAGCCAAATTTTTGGTTTAAGAAAACGAAATAGTTTGAACATTAATAGCTTCCCTTTCTAGTGAATAAATTCATGATGATATCCGGACTAACTTTGGCTGGCGATTTCTTATTCATGTTTAATCGAGTGTAGCATAATCCTTTGATTATGGAATAGTAGATAATTGCAAATTCTTTAGGATCCCCACCTGAGACATCGCCCTCTTTTTGGCCGCGAGCAATTAAGTCGATAAGAAAATAGAAAAATGGTTTTTTAGGCCCTTTATTGTCACTTTTTGGGGAAAGAGGAAGTGTTTTTTGCAAATGCATATTTACAAACATATATAAGAAGTAAGGCGAATCATCATCGCGGTAAATATCATCTAACATATGAGTGACAATCGTGCGGATAGCGTCGATAGCAATTACTTTATTTAGGCCCTTTTCATTTTTCCGTTTTCGCAAAGCGCGTTTCTCGGCAATATCAATTAGTTCAAGAAACAAATCGGCTTTATTTTTAAAATAATGATAAAAAAGACCATGTGAACACTCAGCTTCCTTGGTAATGTCGTTGATGACGACTAAATCGTATCCTCGTAAGGCAAAAAGACGCAAAGCAGTATCAAGAATACGCGCTTTTCTCTCGTCTTTGATTTGTTGATTTTGTTCTGGTGTTTTAGGCATACTCAATTTTGATTGACACTTTTGTCAACGTAAAAAGTATAGTCTTCTATTTCTTACTTTTCAATAGCATTGCCAACAAAATTTTAAATAGAAAAAAGAGCACTAAGTGCTCTATTCTTTTGTGATAAGACTATTGTTCGACCTGTTCTTTATCTTTTCTCTTAAATATTTTATACATTAAAGACATTACTGTTGGTTCAAGGAAGCGAAGTAAGAAGAACAAGCCCGTCGCCGCTCCGACCGCAAAGATGACGCCAAAAATAACATCAGTCGGCCAGTGCACGCCAAGCCAGAGTCTTGAAAAAGCAATAAGTGAGGCCAAAATTATGGCAGGAATGCCGATTTTGCGGCTATGAAGAAGCATCATTATTGCACAAGCAATCGAGGCAACCGTGTGACCGGAAAAGAACGAGTAATCATCAGGAATTTTCGCAAAACCAAGAAATATACCATGCCCAAAAAAAGTTGCGATAGCATAATCTTGCAAAACTTGTGCGCTTGGATAGACGGCGATTGTATTAGCGTAAAAAGGACGGGCGCGGACAGCGATTTTCTTAATGATATAATTATTTATTCCACCAATCAGTCCATACGTCAAAATAACGAAGATTCCAATTCGTCTTGTTTTTTTGAAAAACAGCATAACAATTCCGGCTGTAATCCAGACAATGCCTTTGTCTCCTAAAAAAGTGATGATGAGGAAAACTTTATCGATGAAGGTTCCGTGGAGGCTATTGAGCCAGAGAAGAAAAGTCATTTCCCATGTTCCCATGTCCCAAAAGACGCCAACATTTTCTAAACCTTCGATTGCGGTGAGCAGTAATAAATTCATAATGCGGAATCCTCCTTTTGCTTCTTTGTATTGCGACTATAGCGAACGATCATATAAGATATGGCGCCGCCAACGACAAGGGCGACACCAGCAATCAGAATTTCCCACCAACGGATACCGACCGTTAAATAGTAATCGTAGATTTCATAGTTATAGTAAATTGCGACTAGCGAGCCAATGATTATACCAATAATTGCATAAAAAGTTCCGGTGCGGAAGCGCCTTAGCAATGCCGCCATCGCTTTTGATGCGAGTATAATTCCTAAAATGACGCCAATCGCTAATGTGGCAAGAATTGAAATTGAAGCCCATACATCGGTCCATGCTAAGAAGTTGTCGATAAGGTTTAGAGTTGGGGTGTAAAAACCCAAAACAATCATTATCATCGAACCCGAAACGCCAGGCACTACAAGCGCAAGGGAAGAGACGATACCGGCGAGCAGAATTAAAATATAAAGCCACCAAGGACGAGAATCATAAAGCGATTGAATATTAAATTCGAAAAGGACCGATAAAGCTCCTAGAGCAACTGCAAAAACAATAGCAATAAGCATTACTATTATGTAAATGGGTTTTACTTTTTTGCCTTTGATTTCATCAAAAACTCCTGGCATCCCCCCAAGAATAAAGCCAGCAAAGAGAGTGACCATCACAATCATGATGTGTTCAAAGGCGAGTTTGAAAGGATACCAGCAAATTAAAATGGCTAAAATGGCACCGAGAATGATTGGCAATAAAATTTTTAATGAAGCAACAAATTTTTTTGTGAGATTATTAATTGAATTAATGATTTTGTCGTAAAGATTCAAAAGAACTGCCATCGTTCCTCCGCTTACTCCGGGAATAATAAAGGCGACGCCAATAACTAAACCTTTAATGAGATCTACCCCTTTTCTTTGACATATTTTTTCATATTTCAAAATAAATATTACAACAATAAATGCCAAGAAGGTATAAACAAAGTATTTTTGCATGTCAGGGCTATCAAGTATTGATATAATAATTTGAGTGGGATTAGAAACATGAAATTAATTGTTGGACTTGGTAACCCAGGTAAAAAATATGAGAAGACACGCCATAACCTAGGTTATCGCGTTGTTGATTTTCTTTCGGACTCTCTCGGTTTTGATATAAATAAGCAGGCGTTTAATGGTTTATACGCGAAAGAAAATATTTTTGGTGAACAAGTTATTCTCTTTAAGCCGACCACTTATATGAATTTATCAGGAACGGCTATTCAAGAAATTGTTTCATTTTTTAAAATCAATCTCGACGATGTTATCGTCATATATGACGACATGGCGCTTGAACCAGGCCGTATCCGCTTGCGTCCATCGGGTTCTAGCGGAGGCCATAATGGAATTCAAAACATTATCGAAATCTTTAAAACCGAAGATATCAAGCGTATGCGCATTGGCATAGGTGAACCAGAAATTACTGGCATCGATTACGTTCTTGGAAAGCCAACAAAAGAACAAGCCAAGCTAATTGATATCGCCATCGGTGAAGCAAGCGAAGCGATTAAAGATTATTTGCGAAACGGATTTATATCCGCAATGGCAAAATACAACTAGAGGACAATTATCTGAGTGAACTACTAAAACGAATCGCAAAAACGAATGCCGTCACCTCCCTCCTTGAAAAAAGAGGGTCTTTTGTCGTTGACGATACGATTGGAATATCTTTGTTATTTGCGGCACTTTTCCACAAAAAACCCGCAAACTATGCAATTGTTACATCTAATTTATATAACGCTCAAAGTGTCTATGAAATGCTTGGAGCATTAATTGGCGACGATAACATTTTACTTTTTCCAAATGATGATTTACTGCGCGCTGAAACAATTACTTCGTCAAAAGAACTAATGGCCCAACGGCTTTATGTCATGAGCGAACTAAGGAGTAAGAGCAACAAAATTCTTGTCGCACACACCTCATCTCTTACAAGATTTCTTCCGTCACCCTCTTTGTTTGAAAGTTTAAGTTTTAACCTATGCGTCGGCCAAAGAATTAATTTAGTGGACCTCCGCGTTAAACTAGCAAGAGGCGGATATGCCCGCGTTGGAAAAATTGATCAGAGTATGCAGTTTGCCTCTCGCGGTGACATTCTTGATATCTTTAGCGTGAATAACCCTAATCCCGTTCGAATTGAGTTTTTCGATGATGAGATTGAATCAATTCGTACTTTTGATATCGCCACACAAACTTCAAATGAAAATCTCAAAGATATTTCGATTACTCCTGCCAGTGACGTTATATTTTCTGAAGAAGAAATTTCTCGTTTGGAAATCAGTCTTGAACAGCAAGCTATTAAAGATGGTTCACTACTTTCGAGCGACGAAAAAGATAATCTATTGAGTGTCAGCAAAGAAGATTTTGAAAGAATAAAAAGCGGACAGATACATCCGCGTAATTATAAATATTATGGGTACGCTCAGCGCGAACATTATTCAATTCTTGATTATAGTAATTTCGAAATAATTTTTGCTGTGAATAAAGATGCGATAATGGCCGCTCAGGAAATTTCGCAAAACGAGGCTCGAGGTTTTTTAGATGAACTTGCTGACCAAGGGAAAATTATTAGTCATCTCCAAATTTATCGGAATTGGGACGAAGTTTTTAGAAAGCTATCAAAGCCATTATTTAGCAAGAAATACGTCGAAAAGCACGACGACATCGAATTTAAAGTTCGCCCCATTCTTTCGTCCAGCACTTCATATATGAATATTCTACCGACCATTGAATCATACTTAGGAACGAACGAAAAAATCGTTTTAGCACTTTCAAACAAACAACAATTTGACACGGCTAAGAACATTTTATCTGACGCTGATGTAAAACATGAGACAGTGAATGAACTAGAACTTCCAAAAGGCAAACTCGGCATTACCATATTCGACATTAATGAAGGTTTCGAGCTAGTGGATGAGAAAATTTGTTATTTGTCGAGCAAAGAACTTCTAGGCTACAAAACACATCGTTCTCGTTTTATGAATCGCTTTAAAGAATCCACTATTTTGAAGTCGTTTGATGAACTTGAAAGTGGTGATTATGTTGTTCATGAATATAACGGCATTGGTCAATTTATCGATATCGTGACATTGGAAATCGACGGCAATAAACGCGACTTTCTACATATTGCTTATGCTGGTACAGATGCCCTTTATGTGCCTTTATCGCAGTTTAGGTTAATTCGTAAATATGCCGGTAAAGAAGGAGCGGCCCCGAAACTTAATCGTCTCGGCGGTAATGAGTGGGAAAAGACAAAAACTCTCATTAAGAATCGCGTTAACGATTTAGCTGAAAGACTAGTCGCGCTTTATAAAGAAAGAATTCTAATTCCTGGATATGCATTTAAAAAAGATGATGAATTGCAAAAGATGTTTGAAGACGAATTTCCCTTTGAACTGACTGTTGATCAAAATGATGCACTCGAAGAAATAAAAGCTGACATGGAGAAGCCGGAGGCCATGGATCGTTTGCTGTGCGGCGATGTTGGTTTTGGCAAAACCGAAGTAGCTTTCAGAGCAGTTTTTAAGGCGATTTCAAACGGAAAACAAGCGGCGATATTGTGTCCAACAACGCTTTTAGCGAGACAGCATTATGAAGTTGCAATCGAGCGTTTTTCAAACTTTGGTGTTAGAATTGCAGTGTTTTCGCGATTAATTTCCGAAGCACAACAGCGAAAGTATTTAAAACAAGTCGCTAGTGGAGAAGTAAACCTCATCATCGGAACGCACCGCCTATTGTCGAAAGATATTGTTTTCAAGGATCTCGGCTTATTAATTGTTGATGAAGAACAAAGATTTGGTGTTGAACAAAAAGAACGAATTAAGGAAATCAAAACGAATGTTGATGTTCTTACTTTAAGTGCGACGCCAATCCCGCGGACACTTCAAATTTCATTGTTGGGTATTCGCCAACTATCGCAAATTAACACCGCCCCAATTAACCGTATGCCGATTCAAACTTATGTGACGCAATATCGAGAAGACGTAATTAAAGAACTAATTGAACGCGAATTGAGTCGTAGCGGCCAAGTTTTTTATGTCCATAACAAAGTATCTTCTATCTATCAAACAGCCAATCGTCTTCAGCGAAAGATTACCGAAGCAAAGATTGGTGTTGTTCACGGACAGATGGGGCGAGAAGAAATCGAAGACGTCATGATGAATTTCTATGCGGGAAATTTAAATATTCTTGTTGCGACATCAATTATTGAAAATGGTATCGACATCGCGAACGCAAATTTAATTATTATTGAAGATGCCGATCATTTTGGTTTATCACAGCTTTATCAAATCAAAGGACGTGTCGGACGCGGTAGTCGCATCGCATATGCTTATCTTTTTTATCGCGAATATAAAACAATTAACGAGAAAGCCGTTAAACGATTAAAGGCCATTCAAGATTTCACTGAACTCGGCAGTGGATATAAAATTGCTCAACGCGATTTGATGATTCGTGGCGCGGGCGACATTCTTGGACCTGAACAGGCAGGTTTTATTGATTCGGTCGGTATCGATTTATATCTTAAAATGCTTGCCGAAGCGATTGAAGAGAGGAAAACCGGAAAGCAAATCGAAGAACCGAAAGCCGCCCATCTATTCAATGTCGAAGCATATATTCCTGCAAATTACGCTGAGAAAAAAGATAAGATCGAGTTGTATCAAGAAATTGAATCCGCTAAAAATATTGAAACATTAACTAATGTTAGTAAACGAATGCGCGACGTGTATGGAAGAATACCTCGTGAGGTTGAGACGCTTCTAAAACAAAGGCGCATCGATTTGTTAGCATCAGGAAAAGCCTTTGCAGAAATTCTTGAATACGACAATGAAATAAGCATTGATTTATCACAGGAGTTTTCATCAATCAACGGTATTGGAAACGCTCTCTTTGAAAGAATCATACCTTATCTTGCCAAAGTTAAAGTGTCTTACATTCAGAGAATTCTAAAAATACGTATGAGAAAGATCGGTGATTGGATGAATGATTTGGAAGACCTTTTGATCATCATAAATGAGTTATACAATGTTAGTGTTAAAAAACACTAGGGGTTGTAAAATAGAAATATGAGATTAGATCGTTATTTAAAGTTATCAAGACTGATTAAGCGTCGTTCGGTTGCCAAGGAAGTCGCTGAGGGTGGCAGAATTTTAATAAACGGCAAAACAGCCAAGCCTTCAAGCGAAATAAAAATTGGCGACGAAATCGAAATGCATTTGGGTCGTAATATCGTTGGCGTGAAAGTTTTGACGCTTAACGAGCATGCAAATTTGCAGGAAGCTGAAGACATGTATGAAATCCTTTATCAGGAACATACATCGGAAAGGAGATCATAGTATGATTATTAACTATCCGTTTGAGAAAAAAGCTACCTATTTAGTGGCTTGTTCATATGGTCCCGACTCGATGGCTCTTCTTCATTTGCTTATGCAAAAAACCGCAAAAATTGTCGTATGTCACGTCAATTATCACAAACGAGACATCAGTGATTTTGAAGAAGAATCATTGCGTGCTTTTTGCTTACAACATAATCTTGTTTTTGAAAAGTTTGACGCGTCCAAGAACGCTCGTGGAAATTTTCAATCCTGGGCCCGTGAGTTACGCTATGGTTTTTTTGCGGAAATATACGAAAAATATGAGGCAAAAGCTCTATTTGTCGCACATCAGCAAGACGACCTAATTGAAACATATTTAATTCAAAAGCAGCGGAATAATCGAGTTAATTATTACGGAATCGAACCCGTAATTCACATGAAAAACATGGTAATTGTTCGTCCGTTGCTCTCGTTTTCCAAGCAAGATTTACTTGATTATTGTCATGAAAATCTCGTCCCCTTTTCAATTGATATGAGCAATTTTGAGACGAGATATTTACGAAATAAAATTAGGCTGCAAGTCGTTGCCAAATTAACCGAGATTGAACGCTATCAAATTCTTAAGGAAATTCATGATAATAATGACGCACTTCTCGCTCAGAAAATGGTAATAAAAGACAAGGTTTCAGGAAAGAAGGAACTGCAAATCAAATCACTCATTCAACTTTCGGAAAGTGAGTTCAGCCAAGCAATTGTCCAGCTTCTTGAAAACAACAAAATTTTTGTTCCAATCAGTGCCTCACAATTTACAGAAATTCGTAAAGCCTGCATGTCCAAAACACCGAATATCGAGTTGAAACTTGATAATGAAATATCGCTCTTAAAGGAATATGATTCTTTGGTTCTTTCTAAAAAGCAAAACACTTCTGTCTATTCGTTTGTTATACAAAAGCCGTGCAAACTGAATACGGACTTTTTTGACCTTGATTTTAGTAATGGCGCCGAAGATCGAAACATTAACTCAAAAGATTACCCAATCACCATTCGAACCCAACTCCCGAAAGACCACTATGAAGTTGGCGGAAATATGTGCGAGGTCAGACGATTGTTCATCGATTGGAAAATGCCGACTAGGTTGCGTAATAGTTGGCCTCTTGTCGTAAATAAGGATGGGACTATTATATATGTCCCAAGATATCGAAAAGATTTTATTGATGACAAGAAATCCAAATTCGATATTAAGGTAGTAAAACTACCTTGAATTGGAATATGAGCAATTTGAATAAACAAATCATTCAAAATATTTATTTATTTTGTTATGAATTATAGTGTTCCTTGTTTATAATTTATGCTACTTGTGGTCTAATAGTTGTTCAAACAATTTAATATATTAACTGGATGATATAACTCAGGAGGTCTTATGAAAGAAGCAAAACCTAGAAAATCAATATTTGGATACATTCTGCCTTACCTATTAATGGCAGTTGCAATCTTTGCCTTTGTCTGGCTCATCATTTCTATGCAGGGAAAACCCGAAGTTTGGTATTTATCAGGTAATCCTGGTGCCGGCAATGATTTAGATACAAACCTAAATAGTTACGCCATTAGAACTGCGACAAGCAGCTCTGGTGTTCAATCGACAAAAGTATCTGGTATTTACTACGATGAAACCAAAAATACCGAAGGTTCTTTTGAAGTAATGATTCCCAACGAATTGTTTAAGAATTCTCATACTGTTCTCGTTGGCGGCGTTGAAGAAACTCGTCTCAGCTATGCTGCGCAATTCAAGGCCGAGATTGAAGAATATCTTGCCATCCCTGAAACAGCGACGTTTAAACACAATGATGCATACTTTGTTGACACTGATGCGTTTGAGGTTAGCTGGTGGCAAAATTGGGGTCCAACGCTTTTGCTGTTAGGAGGAGTCGTCATTGTATCTTTGTTCTTTTTCTCTCGTCTTAACAATTCTGTTAATAGTTCAAACACAAAAGCAATGGACTTTAATCGTTCACGCGCTCGTCGAGAAGATAGCACCAAAATTCGCTTTAGCGATGTTGCTGGATGCGACGAAGAAAAAGCTGAAATGGTTGAAATTGTTCAGTACCTAAAAGAACCACGAAAGTTTGCTAAGTTTGGCGCAAAATTACCTAAAGGTGTTCTGCTTGTCGGCCCGCCTGGAACCGGTAAAACATTGTTAGCCAAAGCTGTCGCTGGTGAAGCTGGCGTTCCTTTTTATTCAATTTCTGGTTCCGACTTTGTCGAAATGTTCGTTGGCGTTGGTGCAGGCCGCGTCCGTGACATGTTTCGTAAAGCCAAGCAAACCGCACCTTGCCTTGTTTTTATTGATGAACTCGATGCCGTCGGACGGCAAAGAGGCGCCGGTCTTGGCGGTGGCAACGACGAACGCGAACAAACATTGAATCAACTTTTAGTTGAGATGGATGGTTTCGCTGATAACTCTGGTATTATTGTCATCGCTGCTACGAACCGCGAAGACGTTCTAGACCCCGCCTTGTTACGCGCTGGTCGTTTCGATCGTCAAATTACGGTTAATTTACCTGATCGCAGAGGACGCGAAGAAATCTTCAAAGTCCATGCTCGTGGCAAAACGATTGATGAGACAGTTAATTTCGAGCAACTCGCCCGCCGGACAGTCGGCTTCTCGGGAGCTGATATAGCCAATATTCTCAATGAAGCAGCAATACTTGCTGTTCGCGGTAATAGAGACAAAATTACGATTAAGGAAATTGACGAAGCGATTGACCGTCGCATCGCCGGACCGGCGAAGAGTTCACGAGCTCTCAATCCTCATGAACGTCGTGCGATTGCTTTCCACGAAGCTGGACACGCAATTATCGGTTTAAAATTAAAGCACTCAGATAAAGTTCAAAAAATTACGATTATTCCTCGCGGAAGAACGGGCGGTCACGTTATGATGACACCTGAAGAGGACCGTTTCTTATTAACCAAGAAAGAGTTAGAAGCTCGAATTATCGGCTATTTAGGCGGACGTTCGTCGGAAGAAATTTTCTTTGATGACATCTCAACTGGCGCTCATAACGACATCGAAGTAGCGACGCGCATCGCCCGCTTGATGGTAACTGAATATGGCATGAGCTCGCTTGGACCAATTCAATATGAAAAGGATTCAGGCTCAGTGTTCTTGGGCCGCGATTATACTTCGACTCAGAAAAACTTCTCGACACAAATTGCTTATGAAATTGATACCGAAGTTCGTCGCATCATCGCTGATGCTCACGAAACCGCAAAAACAATTATTACCGAGCATAAGGATGACGTGATTTTGATTGCTGAAACGCTGCTCGAACGAGAAACAATTACAGCCGAAGAAATTGATCACCTCTTGAAACATCGTTCACTTCCTGAACAAGAACCGGAAACAGTTGTCCCGGTTGTACAAGAACCAGTTGCTGAAGGGGAAAACAAATAGGAAGGGTAACCTTCCTTTTTTGCATATGTGGAAGATTGCCGATTTAGAAATTAAAACAAGAATCGTTCTTGGTCCCATGGCTGGAATCACATCCGAGGCGTATCGAATATTCATGAAACCGTTTGGGGTCGGATTAAGTTTCACCGAGATGGTGAGCGACTGTGGACTCTTTTATGGGAACGAAAATACTTTCTCTTATTTGCCGACTAATAATACCGACCGTCCTGTGGGAATTCAATTGTTCGGCAGTAAGATAGAAAATGCGCAAAAAGCCATCGAAATTATACAAAAAGCCAATGTTTCATTTGATTTTATCGATATAAATTTTGGCTGCCCTGTTCCTAAAGTCACTAAGACGGGAGCGGGTTCGTCTTGGCTTAAAAAGCCGCAAATGCTTGAAGAATACGTAAAACAAATCGTTGTCTTTTCCCCAAAACCGGTGACGGCAAAAATACGTTTAGGCTGGGATGAAAAATCCATTAATTTTTTAAGCGTTGTGGAGAGTTTACAAAATGCCGGCGTCGTGGCAATTACGGTTCACGCTCGAACGACAAAACAAATGTACACCGGAAAAGCCGATTGGAAGATTTTGGAAGGCTTAAAAGAAATAATGAAGGTTCCATTAATTATCAGTGGTGACATTTTTACTCTTGATGACGCAATTTCGGCACTCAAAATTACTAATGCCGATGCCGTTATGGTCGCTCGCGGAGCAATTGGAAAGCCGCGCTTAATTGAGCAAATTAACACTTATCTAGAAACTGGTGTTCGCCTTTCCGACGCAAAACTCAGTGAGCAAATTGAGTATTTGAAAAAGTATGCTGACCTTTTGATTGCAGAAAAGGGCGAAAATCAGGCAATGATGATTTTAAGAGGCATTGCTCCTCGTTTTTTTAATGGTTACCCCGGTATGAAGGGACTTAAAAACGTTCTTTCCACGAATCTAACAATGAGAGCCGACTTAGACAATATTTTAAATGGAATTAAGTAATCCATTGTTCGTTTTGAAAATGAAAGAGTAAATGATATGCTTATATAAGCAAAAGAGGAAACACTATGATAGATGAGACATTAACAGATCAAGAACAAGTTCGCCGTGAGAAACTCGAAAAATACCGCGAGTTAGGAGTGGATCCCTTTGGTCAAAAATATGAAAAAAGCCATGACGTTTCAGAAATCATCGAACTCGTTAAAGGCAAAAATAATGAAGAATTAGAAGTTTTAAATTTACGTGTTAAAGTAGCCGGTCGAATTATGGCTATTCGTCGAATGGGCAAGGCGTCTTTTGTCAATATTAAAGATCGTAGTGGCTCGATTCAGGGCTATATCGGCATTGATGTTGTTGGCGAAAAAACATACGAAGTATTTCGCCTAGCTGATTTAGGTGATATCGTCGGTCTTTCTGGTCGCATTATGCTGACTCGTACCGGAGAAATAACGGTTCGCGTTGAAGAATATACACATTTGGCCAAAGCCCTTCGTCCTCTCCCTGAAAAATTTCATGGTTTGACTGATGTTGAAGAAAGATATCGCCGTCGCTATGTTGATTTAATTGTTAATGATGAATCACGGCGCATCGCTTTATTAAGACCACGCATTATAAGGGCGATACAAAATTATTTTGATAGCCAAGGCTTTGTCGAAGTGGAAACAAGCGTTCTCTCACCAATTCTTGGTGGTGCTAACGCCCGTCCGTTCGTCACACATCATAATGCCTTAGATAAAGATTTTTATCTTCGTATTGCCACGGAATTGCCACTTAAGAAATTAATGGTCGGTGGCATCGAACGCGTTTATGAAATTGGAAGACTTTTTCGCAATGAAGGCATGGACACACGTCACAACCCCGAGTTTACAACCATCGAATTGTATCAAGCCTTTGGTGATCTCCAAGATATGAGACATCTAGCCGAAAACGTCCTGAGAGAAGCCGCTCAAAAAGTTCTAAATGCAACTCAGATTCCTTGGGGTGATAAAATCATTGATTTGGGTTCACCTTTTAGATGGGTTTCAATGGTTGAACTCGTCAAGGAAAAAACCGGCATCGATTTTAATCAAGAGATGACGTTTGAAGAAGCTAAAGTCATCGCCAAAAATCATGATATTCATGTCGAAAAACACATGACCGGAGTCGGTCACATTATCAATGAATTCTTTGACAAATATTGTGAAGATGATTTGATTCAACCAACGTTTGTCCATTCATATCCAATCGAGATATCTCCACTTACTAAAAAAAGTTCTGATCCTCGTTTTGTCGAACGCTTTGAGCTATTTGTTAATGGCACGGAATTCGCCAATGCTTACACCGAACTTAATGATCCGGTTGACCAAAAAGAGCGGTTCTTGGCCCAACTTAAGGCTAAAGAACTCGGTGATGAAGAGGCCAACGAAATGGATACAGACTTCTTAGAAGCTCTTGAATATGGCATGCCGCCAGCCGGTGGAATCGGCATGGGTATTGACCGCATTATTATGTTGATGGCTAATCAAACCTCGATTCGCGAAGTAATTCTCTTCCCTTGTATGAGGGATAAATAACAAAAATTGAATTTCCTTACTTATATATTTGCTAGGGAGGAGAGACAAACGAAAAAGCGATCTAACCCAGTCGCTTGCGTTTTGAGTCGCTCGCACCAGCGTCCGGGCGCATTAATACTTTACTTTAGTTATAGTATATACTATGATTGTTGTGCGATATTTTCTCGCATGCTCTCTGCTACTAGTGGATAGTAGCCGAATGACCAAATGGGAGGTGTACTAATGAAAAAGTACGAAATCATGTACATCTTGAAAGCTGACCTCGATGAGGCCGTCCGCCAAGATGAAATCTCCAAACTTCACGCCATTTTAACTAAAAGTGGTGCAGAGGTTACCGAAGTTAAGGAATGGGGATTAAGAGATTTTGCCTATCCGATCAACGATTTAACGAAAGGCTATTATGTTGTTATTAAAGTGACAGCTGATAAACCAGCCCTAGACGAATTCGGTCGCTTAGCCAGAATTGATGCCAATGTGCTTCGTCATCTAATTACAGTTGACGCAGACTGAGGCAAGGAGGATTAAATAATGATTAATCGAGTTGTTTTAGTCGGTCGCTTAACTCGCGATCCCGAACTACGGAGGACAGCGAACGAAACTGCCGTCGCATCCTTCACTATTGCCGTTGACAATTGGGGCAAAGGACCCGATGGTCAAAAAACCGCCAGCTTCATTAATTGCACGGTTTGGGGCGCCGCCGCTGATAATACCGCCAAATATACTCGCAAGGGTTCATTAATCGGTGTCGAAGGCCGCCTTAATCAAAGAAATTATGATCGCCGCGATGGTACCAAAGCTTCTATTATTGAAGTCGTCTGTGATTCTGTCCAGTTCCTCGAACCAAAAGGCGAACCACGCCCTGAAGAGGCGGGATATACTCCGGACGAACAGCCAGTTGAAGACAGCAAAAATTTAGACGCCATCAACATTGTTGATGACGACTTACCATTCTAGAAAGGACACACAATGGGTTACAAAAAAGTTAGACCTCGTAAAAAGGTTTGCTATTTTACGAAAAATAAAATCACACGCATCGATTATAAAGATGTTGAACTTCTCCAAAGATTTATCACGCCTAACGGCAAAATCTCGCCCCGCCGCTCAACCGGCACGGCGGCCAGATATCAAAGAGAACTCGCCAAAGCCATCAAAAACGCACGTTTCATGGCCCTTCTCCCTTACGTAATCGACTAAGAAAAACAGAGCTCCTCACTGGGGCTCTTTTCTTATGCCCTTGTACGTGAATAAGCCATTACCGCATTTATGCGTTGAGGCTTTATAGCAAGCCAAGTCAAGAAATGTCTAATATTACTTTCTCCTTTTTTACTATTAGATATTTGTTATAATTAAAGACAGCCGAGGGAAACATGACTAAAGAACTTAAAAAAATGAAAATTCGCGCTTTGTTTATTGTAGCGTTCGAATTAATAAGTGCCACTGCGTTAGCCGTTTTCTATTTTTATAATTTCTTTGGTTTCGGTGATATTTTTATTATCGAATATCTTTTCGCCACTTTAGCGGGTTTTGTCGTCATCAATGTTCTCTTTATTTGGGTGATGCTACTTAGACTTTCTAAAATTCGCAAAAAGAATGATCTCAAAGCTGCCGAATTAATTGGCAACGATGTTCAGGAAGCTTATAAGTTTGGCATGATTGGTCTTGTTGTCGTTGATGAAAGTGACATTGTTTTGTGGACCAACGATCTTTTCCAGGAAAGACAAATCGATATTCTTGATGTAAATATATTGGAATGGCAGCCAAACCTTCGTGATTTGCATGATGCAAGTCCCGATGTGGTGGTAAAAATCGAAGTCAACTCCCGGAACTATGATGTTAAATACTTAAGTGATGCCGGTCTTTATATCTTTAAAGATATGACTGAATACGAATCTATTTTTGAGTATTCTCGCGAGCAAGCTCCAGTTCTGGGTATTATCATGCTTGATAATTATTCCGATGTCGCCGGTAATCTCGATGACGCGAACGATGTTATTTCCAAGGTTAAAAACCTCATTTTCGATTATGCGAAAGAATATGGCGTCTTATTAAGGCGTTATCGCAACGATGCCTATTTTGCCCTCTGCAATTACACATCTTTAATGCGAATGAAAAAGGATCGTTTTTCGCTTTTAGAAAAAGTTCGCGAATTAGGCGCCAAAGAAGAAACGCCACCGACTTTGTCGATTGGGCTTGCTCACGATTTTCCTGACGTGATTAAACTTAACGAAATGGCCGGCAATGCGATTGATATTGCAATGTCTCGAGGAGGCGACCAAGTTGTCGTTTCCAAATATGGCGATGAACTCATTTTCTTCGGCGGTAAAAGTGAGGCTCAAGAAAAGCGCAATAAAGTTAAAGTCCGTGTTATGGCCGACTCTGTTTTATCTTTGATAAAAAACTCAAGCAACGTCATCATCATGGGTCACACCGCCATGGACATGGATGCCCTTGGGGCATGTCTTGGTATGAGAGCGATATGCGAATACTGCAACAAGTCATCTCACATTGTTTATGATCCAAAGCTTTTAGAACGAAAAACAAAGTTCGCTTTAACTGGAGCGTTCTCCCGTGAAGAATTGGCCCGCATTACTATTTCTCCGAGCGACAGCGTTGATAAAGTTCGTTCAAACACTCTTGTCATCGTCTGCGACGTTCATCGCCCTAGTTTGACGATGGCGCCAAAATTATTAGAAAAAGCTACCAAGGTAATGGTTATCGACCATCATCGCCGGGCTGAAGAATTTATTGAATCACCAGTCTTTAGTTATGTTGAGCCAAGCGCCTCTTCAACGTCCGAATTGGTCACCGAATTAATTCGCTACTCTTCCGCGAACCCGCGCATTGAAATTACGCCGACATATGCCACGATTATGCTTTCTGGTATCTTTCTTGACACTAATTATTTCAAATCGAAAAACACCGGCATCCGTACTTTTGAAGCTTCGATGGTGTTAAAAGAATATGGGGCCGACAACTCGGTTGCCGATGACTATTTAAAAGACGAATTCGAAGAATATTCACTTGTTACCAAGATTATATCAACCCTCAAAACACCACACTATGGCGTTGTTTACTGTGTTGCTGAAGAGGGTGAACTCATTGAACAAGCAACGCTTGCCAAGGTCGCCAATCAATGTATGCAGATGAAAGGCGTTAATGCCGCCTTTGTCATTGGCAATACCGACGAAAAAGAAACACGACTTTCCGCTCGTAGTGATGGAACAATTAATGTCCAAATGCTCGCTGAAAAAATGTTTGGCGGTGGACACTTTACTTCCGCCGGCGTGATTTTCAAAAACGGAACAATCAAAAAAGCTGAAGAGAAATTACTCGAAGTGCTCAATGAATATTTAAACGACGCTCGTTCGCAAGAGCAGAAGGCGAGGTCATAAAATGCGTGTTATTTTACTTGCAGATGTTAAAAATGTTGGCAAAAAAGGTCAGTCAGTCGAAGTTAGCGATGGCTTTGCTAGCAATTTTTTGCTCCCCAAGCGTCTTGCCGTTATCGAAACATCAAGATCAATCGAAGTTTTAAATAAGCAAATTCAGGACAAAAAAGACGCTGAAGCTAATGAAAAAGCGAAAGCTCAAGAAATATCTAAGAAACTAGATAAAATTACTTTGGAATTTGTCGTTCAGGTCGGAGCAGATCAAAAGATGTTTGGTTCGATATCCGCTAAACAAATTGAAGCCGAATTAAAGAATAAACATAATATCGTCATCGACAAGCGTCGTTTTATTGATAAGGTGGCAATTAATAACCTTGGTTATAATCGTCTCCGAATTGATCTATTTAAGGGCGTTGAAGGACTTGTTAATGTTAACGTCATCAAGAAGGAGTAATTATGGCCAAAGCTCGAAATTCACTACCTAATAACAACGAAGCCGAAAAAGCCGTTCTCGGCGCGATGCTTTATTCTCCGCAAGCGGTGGTCGATGGTCTTGGTTCGCTGACGATTGAAGAATTTTTTGATGGTAACTATGCGAATCGCACCGTTTTTAAAGCGATGCGGCAACTTCAAGACAAACATATTCCCATTGATGTTCAAACCGTGACTGAAGAGTTAATTAATTCTAAAGAATTAGATTCAATCGGAGGAACCGACTATCTCCTTGAACTTTCACAGTCCGCCATCTCCTTATCAAACCTTGAATTCTATATCAAAATTATTAAAGACCAAGCAGTTCTTCGTAACCTTCTTTTGACGATTCGTAAAATTGACGAGGAGTATTTAGAAAAGCAAATTGAAGACATTACCGACTTTGTTTCCGATGCCGAAGTTCGCGTTCGCAAAGTCACGGAAAAGCGTCGTATATCGAATTTTATTGGTAGTGATGAACTAGCTGAACGGGTACGCGAAAGTATTAATATCCAAGCCAAAAGAGCGACTGAAGACGGCGTTACCGGTATGAATACCGGCTATACAAAACTTAACGGTCTGACACAAGGTTTTCAAAAAGAAAACTTAATTATTGTGGCTGCTCGTCCTGGTATGGGTAAAACCGCTTTTGCTTTAAACGTAGCCTTCAACGTTTCTCTTAAAAACAATCTACCGGTCGCTATTTTCTCGTTAGAAATGTCGTCCGATTCGTTAGCGAAGAGATTGGTCGCTAATCGCGCCTGCGTGCCATTAGAAGACATTTCTAGAGGATTTTTAACTCAAAAAACCCGGGTTGCAATCGAAGAAGCAATCAACGTCATTTCGCGTTCGACAATATATATTGATGACACTCCAGGCATTAAATTAAACGATATTATCTCCAAATCAAGAAAGTTACATAACACTCATGGCGAATTAGGACTAATTATTGTTGACTATATTGGTCTTATTACAAGCGGATCCAAAAAATTTGAAAGCCGGCAACAAGAGGTCAGTGAAATTTCTCGTTCGTTAAAAGACTTAGCTCGCGAACTGAAAGTTCCGGTTATTGCTGTCTCACAACTTTCCCGTGAAGTTGAAAAGCGTGATGATAAGCGTCCTCAGCTTTCTGACTTGCGTGAATCCGGTTCAATTGAACAAGACGCTGACTTGGTTTTACTTCTCTTCCGCCGCGATTATTATGAAAGCATGGGCATTAAATTAGGAGCTCGCCGCCGAAGGTTCGTTCCTGATGGTCAGCAAGAAGAAAAAACCAAAGAAGACAAAATCCGGGAACTCGATGCCAAGCTTCCAGGTGATGCCTCATTAGTTGAAGTTACAATTGCCAAAAACCGCAATGGCAAAGTGGGTAACGTTCCGCTTCACTTCTTCAAAAGCTATGGTCGCTTTGATAATCCGACGCGCGAATACGAAGAAGACTTGGCCAGAATCGAACTCGAGGATGGCGGAGGGTCTTAATGCGCTTTTATATTATCGCCAGTGGCTCCAAGGGCAATGCCACATTATTAGAACACGATGGTCGTGTTCTTTTAATCGATATGGGTATTACTTTGACAAGACTCAAAAACGAATTAGAAAGTATTGGCCATAATATCGAAGATATTGAGGCCGTGCTTTTTACTCACGAGCATAGCGATCACGCAAGCGGCGCACGTTTTTTTAATGAAGAAATTATGTATGCCACGGAAGGAACACTGGGAGGCAAGAAGCACCACATTCTTCAACCATATGAAAAGATAAATATTATTGGCTTAGATGTTACCCCGTTAGCGACTTCTCATGATGCCTTTGCCCCAATCGGCTTTTTGTTCGAAAACACGATTGAAAGACTTGTTTACATGACTGACACCGGTTATATTAGCGAAAAAAATCTCGAAGTAATGCGCAATGCCGACTACTATATAATTGAGTCAAATCATAACATCAAGATGCTCCTTCAAACGAATCGGCCGGCTGATTTAAAACAAAGAATCTTGAGCGATTTTGGTCATCTCTCCAATGAGGATTCGGCCCTTTATATGAGTGAACTCATCGGCGATAAAACCAAAGAAGTTGTTCTCGCCCACATTTCTGAAGAAGCAAATAACAGTGAGATAGCCCTCAGTACTTATTTAAGAATATTAAGGAAACGTTTCATTGATGTTGATAGAGTTTATATTCACTGCGCAAAGCAGTGGATGACAATTCAAGGAGGACAGACTCATGAAAATTAAAATCATTGCCGTCGGAAACATTAAAGAAGATTATTGGCGCGTTGCACTTGAAGAATATAAGAACCGCCTTTCTTTGTACACGAAGATAGAAATTATCGAAGTCAAAGATGAACCGGCTCCTGCGAATATGTCGAAAGTCTTGCAAGAAAAAGTCAAACTCAAAGAAGGGACTAAAATCCTACATAAGATTAAAGACAAAGACTTAGTGGTTGCCGTTGATTTAAATGGACCGCAAAGAGATAGCGAAACGTTTGCCAAATATATTGACAGTCTTTTTGTCCGCGGAAATTCAGAAATCGTTTTCGTAATCGGCGGATCACATGGCCTAAGTCCGGAAGTTCAAGCCCGAGCTAACGAAGTCGTTACTTTAAGCAAGCTTACCTTCACTCATCAAATGACGCGCGTCATTTTGTTAGAACAAATATATCGCGCTTTTAAAATTAACCGCAACGAAACATATCATAAGTAGATAAGCCCTTTATAGGGCTTTTCAATGCGCTGGCAAGCCGCAAAATTGCATAATCGGTCTAAATATTGTATAATAAATAGAAATTTAAATTAAATTTAAGTTTTATTAAGAGAGGTGATTTTTTTGGCACGTTTTGAATTTATAGATGATAAGGAATTTAAATATAATGAAGATATTATCAAAGGACTACAAGCTTACAATCGCTCGCAGACTGGATATCGCGAAAAGGACAAACAAAATTTTTATGTTTGTGATGGTGATGAAGTTATTGGGGCCTGTCATAGCAAAATGGCATCTGACTGGTGCCACATCAAAAGAATTTATTATAAAAATGTCGATGTTCTAAAGAACTTACTAAATGACGTAAAAGAGTATTACAAAGGCAAAGTTGAGGGCATTCAATTCAGCAGTGTTTTACCGACCCTGGTCGAAGATTTTAAAACACTTGGTTATATCGAAAAAGGACGTTTAGAAGATATGCCTGAAGGTGGAGAGAACGTTTTTTTACTTAGCACCGACTTCATGCCGTATGAAACGAGCAAAGAATACGATATTCAATCCACTGAAGAACGAATTGAACAATATGACAATATCTTAAAGCAAGAAAATCGCAAATTAAGAAAATCACTAAATTTTTCTTCAGAAACAGTTGATGTTCAGTTTGTTGTTTTAGATAATGGAAAATTTGTTGGTGGAATATACGGAAACTTTAAATACGATTATCTTTTTATTAATGTTTTATTTGTTGGTGAAAAATACCGCGGCCGCCATATAGCTACCACCTTGATGGATCTAATTGAAAACGCCGCTTTCCAACGAGGCATAACTAACTTATATTTAACAACTTTTGAGTTCCAGGCTTTGGGTTTTTATAAAAAAAGAGGATACAAAAAAGTTATGGAAATTTATGACTACCCAGTTGGGTTTAAAGAATATACTGTTTATAAAAATCTCAAAGAAAATAATTAATGTTTTATTTAATTTCTACGTTATCTTCAGCATCAATGCAATAAACTGTGTTTTTACCCAGGGATTTGGCCATATATAAACTCTTATCGGCGCGTTTAATTAATGAGACGCTCGTATCGCCAGGCATATAAACGGCGGCGCCAATGCTAATTGTTACTTTCATCTGAGGGAAAATGTCGCTATCATCAACGGTTTGTTTGATTCGATTGGCGCATTTTACTGCCGCTTCTGGCGTGTCCGACTCGCAGAAGACAATAAACTCCTCACCACCCCAGCGTGCGATGTTGATGCGTTCTCTGCCCTTCATTAAATTGGCAAAAGCCTTTAG
>JBAYBO010000010.1:0-28547 GCA_041669225.1 Bacilli bacterium
ACTTTTGATCAAATATTTTTGTGGCTTTTGTTCCCGATGTGGATAAAACACCGATTCTTGTGATTTGATGAAGGTGTTCCTTAAGAATCTCAAGAGCATCGCATATTGGTGTTTTGATATGTTTTTGGACTTCGGGTACAAAGTAATGAGCGGTTATGCAAGTTACGATGATGCAGTCAACTTTTAACGTTTCTAAAGATTTGGCAGTTTTGATCATGTCCTCAAGAGGACTTTCTCCGTCATTAAGAATGGCTTCAGTGCGGTCGGGAATGCTCGGACAACTTAAAATAACGAGATTTGGATGTTCTTGCTCAGGCTTATGCTTGTTGAGTTCGATAAAATAGCCATAGACGTTTTTGGTCGCCTCAGGTCCCATCCCTCCGATAATTCCGATTTTTGTCATAATTTCTCCTTAATCAATCTTATTATAACAATGGATCGTCATTCTTTTGAATCTTTGATCTTGAGCATCAAGACTCTTTTATTGATGGATGAAAGCCGATAAACTATAGTTTAAAATAGAACCATGAATAAAGCAGGAAAAATAGTTTTTATATCTCTAGCCGTGTTACTAAACGGATTAATTGTTTTTGAATCGTGCCTATCCGGAAACGTTTCGGTAACGAGAAGTAATTGGTTAAGTAATATATTTGCCGATATCGTTAATGTTTTCATACCTGGAAGAGTCGAAGTCGTGCCGTTAGAATCAATTTCGCTTGTTGGCGAACCGCAAATAACAATCGGAACGACAAACCGCTTCACGATTGAGTATTCGCCAGCGAACGCCACAAATAAAGGTATTACCTTTATTAATAATAATGAGAAAATCAATCCAGTCCAAGAAGGTTCATCTTGTTTTGTCGAAGGACTGGAATTAGGAAATGCAAGCTTAAGAGCTGTTTCGTTAGAAGATACTACCATTTTTGAAGTTGCTGAAATTGAAGTTATTGAGCGAGCTGCTCCAACAGCATTTTCGCTTTCGCTCGCCAATAATGAAATCATGAATGGTTTTAGTGAGCCCATTATCTTCACGATTGATGATTATGATGAAAACCTCGCGGTTCGCTATTTTAATACCTCTTTGATTGAACTTGAATCTTCTAATACGGATGTCGCGACGATTGAAGATGGTGTGATACACGCTAAAAGCGTAGGCAATGCGGATATTTATGCTGTCGATCATCCTTCTTGCTTAGTTAGTATCGAAGTTACACCTAATCTGGAACCCCTAATTTTTCCTGTTTTTAGTTCCTGGAACGTTGTCGGTAATGATGTTGTTCATGTATATGACATGGACTACGCCGAGACTAACTTTAGCCAGTTAAGCGTTGATTGGGGTGAAACGACGCCTTCAGATCAAGGAATAACTTGGATGGTTGAAGATGAACTTGTCGCAAAGATTAGTCCCGACGGAAAACTTAGAGGGTATAAGAAAACTGGATCAACGAATGTAATTGCAATTAGTAATATGGATACCAATCAACAAAAATTGTTTCCAATCACCGTTGCGGAAGTGGTTCCGACGACAATGAATGTCAATGTTCGCCTTGATGGAAGCCCGCTTGATGAAGAAGTATCGGTCGGCGACGTTATTTATATTAATGCGACCTTCGAGCCAAATAATACGACAAATTTATACATAAATATCGAGTCAAGTGACACAAGTGTTTTAGCGACGCAAATTGAGGGTAGAACCGGAAAAGTTACCGCCAAAAAAGAAGGCAGTGCGACCATTATTGTTTCTTCTTTAGCTAAACCAGAATTAAATGAAAGTATAACGTTTGAAGTTATGCCTAAAAAGGCCATCGACGGCGAGAATTATGTTGATTTCGCCTCGTTTATTCGTAAATCAATTGGACACTTTTTGCTATTTGGTGTAAACGGAGTATTTACGACCATAGCCTTATATTTGTTACTTAAAGACATTTTAAAAAATAAATGGTTTATTGTTATTATTAGCGGTTTGTTTGGTTTAACGATGGCGGGCGTCACCGAATTAATTCAGCTCTTTATCCCTTTAAGAAATGGAAACTTTATCGATGTTGGGATTAATATTTTTGGATATGCTGTTTTTACTACGTTAACATTTCTTTTTGGATATTTGTGGCTCAAAAGAAAAAGCAAGAAACAAGAAGACAAATAAAAAAGCGCAATACGCTAATGATTTTTTTGATGGAACGTGTGACCTATTTTAATACAATTACACACCCCTGCTTCATTTTATCTAGAGGTGTTGCCTGACTATCGAAAAGAACTGTTGAAAATCAAACGCAATTCCTACTATATTTGAATTCAAAAAAATGCTTTTATTAAGCATACCATCATAACAAAATACTTAATCTTTGGGAGGTTTTCTCATTTCCAAATACACGCCACCAAGTTTTTCGATAATTCTCTTTAATGAAACATTATCATCGTCACAAGAAATGCTTAAGTATGTCATATCATGAAATCTACCTACCTTTATGAAACGCTATCTTCATTCATATGTTTATAAAAAGCGCCTATATCTCCAGGAACAAAATGAATATCGCCATTGTCTAGCATAACTTTTCCTTTGGCAATTCCATATCCATAAAAAGCTATACGTTCCGTTTTTTTGACAAAGGTATCTTCGAAAATGAAGTCAACAATTATCCTTTGCATAAAATTTGCTGTTTCAATAGCTGATTCCCTTTCCTTCTTTATTGGATAGGCTTTTATTATTGAAATCAGTTTGTCAAAATCGGTCTCATCACTAAAAACCAAGTAGTCCTCCACATAATCAATAATGTCGTTGGCATTTTGTTGAAAACTAAAAGTCGCTAATGAAATATCACTAGTTGCGAAGTCAAGTTCTATGTGGGGCCAATCTTTTGTATTAACTCCACAGCTTGAAAGAAATAGCAAAGGTATAAGCACTACAGCAAGTAAACCGTTCTTTTCAAGTTTATGTTTCATTTTTCCTTACCTAATTTTAATTTAATTATTTTGAATAACGGACTGGACGCTTTCATTAGCATGAACACTGGACTCTGTGGAATGATTCCATTATAGAATTAGGGAAATCTTAGCGCAAGCGAAGTCAAGATGGTTTTCATGTCCTATTCTTCCTTATCATGACAAATGAACTAAAGAATTGGTTATTTCATATTGGCATTCTGATTTATGCAACTTAATTTGTGTTTGCTCCTCAACAAACACAACTATATTAAAATTAAGTCGGCCTTTATAAGATTATTCGCACCAAAACTGTAATTAACTTCATAAAACGAATTGTAAATAGGCCGTGCAAAAAACCAACATTTACTTGTTTATCCTCCGCAATTATCCTCTTGATAGAGTTCAGCACCAGTTAGGCTTCTAACAGATATTTCTGGGGTTCCACGTCGCCACTAATCTTTGGATTGATAAGCATTAATTCGATTGCTTTTTGGGCATAGAATTTACCACTCGCCAATATGTCATGAATGGCATCCAGTTTCGTTTGACGTAGATATTTACGTCTTTTAACATAAACTCTAAAAGCTTTGTCTCCAATTTTAAATATAGGGCACAACAATATCTTAAAGTTGAACGATTATGCCCGTATTATTCTTTAATTTCAGAAATAGGTATGCCTTCATATAAAAAGTTCCCTTTCAATTGTACTAATTTTTGGTCCAAAATCAGGGAGCAGTTACATATTGTATGGCGGAGGAAGAGGGATTTGAACCCTCGCGCCCGGTTAAGAGCCTACAAGCTTTCCAAGCCTGCCCCTTCAGCCGCTTGGGTATTCCTCCGCGATAAGAAAAATTATAAGTAAACAAAACGTTAATTACAACGATTAAAGGTTAATATATAATATTATTTACCATGATTGAAATCAAAATTACAAGCCAGGAGGCGAATCAACGTGTCGATAAATACGTTCGCAAGTATTTAAACAACGCACCTCTTAACTTTATTTACCGTCTCTTTCGAAAGAAAGACATAAAAATTGATGGCCACTGGGTCGATATTAGCTACATCTTAAAAGCTGATGATCTTTTGCGGATTTATATCACCGATGAACAAATTATAGAGTTATCTAAGCCGCGCGAAATCAAACAAACTATGATTGTCGATGCGATTATCTTTGAAGACGAAAACATTATGATTGTAAGCAAAAGCAAAGGTCTTTTAGTCCATGGCGATGAGAAGGAAAAAACGCACACATTGGCGAATCAAGTTATCAATTATTTAATTCAAAAAGGCGAGTATAATCCAAAAGAAACCAAAGGTTTTGCCCCAGCGCCCGCCCATCGTCTTGATCGAAATACTTCGGGATTAATTGTGTTCGCCAAAAATCTTGTCGCCTTGCAGGAACTAGAAGCGATGTTTAAAAGTCGCAAAGGAATTGAAAAGCACTATCTAGCCCTTGTAGTCGGACGCGTTTTGAATAATCAAACGATTAACCTACCTCTTAAAAAAGACGCAAGTGCCAATATGGTAAGAGTTGACAAAGTCGAAAGTGGCGCACTTGATGCAAAAACAAAAATCGAAATTGTTAAGCATATCGGGGGCCATACGCTTCTTGATGTTGAACTGCAAACAGGAAGAACCCACCAAATTCGCGTTCACCTCGCCGCCATTCATCATCCTGTTGTTGGGGATGGCAAGTATGGTGATTTTCAAGATAATCGCTATTTTAAAGAAAGGTTCAATTACGATTCCCAATTCCTGCACGCCTATAAACTGAGTTTTAGCATTCAAAGCGGACTTCTTTCATATTTAGATGGCCGTCAGTTTACGAGTCAACTTCCCAAAAAGGAAGATGAAATATTAGAGCACTTAAGGACAAAGGAGAATAACAAATGACAACCCAAAGCAATTTTAGGCGATGGCTTGAAAGCCCAAAAGTAAAACTGGCTTTAAAAGACGAAATGAAAAGAATGAATCCTCAAGAAGTGGATGAAGCGTTTTTTAAAAACATCGAATTCGGAACAGCAGGGATGCGCGGTATTCTTGGTCCCGGAACTAACCGCATGAACTTTTTTACGATTCAGAAAGCGGCCGTTGGCTTTGCTTTGTATCTGATGGAATCCTTTCCAAACGCCAAAGAGTTGGGCGTTGTTATTTCTCACGATAATCGGCATATGTCTCGTGAATTTACGATGCAAATCGCCAATATTTTTTCACAAATGGGGCTAAAAACGTATATTTTTGATGCCCTTCGTCCTACTCCTGAATTATCTTTTGCCGTCCGCTATAAAAACGCTTGTGGTGGCATTATGATTACCGCTTCTCATAACCCCAAGGAATATAATGGCTTTAAGGTTTATGATCAGCATGGTTGTCAGTTAGTACCCAATAAAATAAACAGCTTAATCAAAATCATCGATGCTCTTCCTGATGAATTAACCCTGGAAATACCAGATAGTCTTAATCGGGGCAAAATCTTCGTTTTAGAAAAGGATGTTGATGACCAATATGTTCGTTTAGTCAAAGGCATCCAACTTAATCCTCACTTAAATAAAGAAGGATTTAAAATTGTTTATACGCCTAATCATGGCACGAGTTACGTTAACGCCATGCGGGTGTTTAATGATTGTGGTTATGAGGTTTATCCTGTCCTTTCGCAAGTGGAACCGGATCCAGATTTTAAGGGTACCTTATCCGCAAACCCTGAAGAAAAAAAGTCGTATATCGAACCAATCAAATTAGCAAAGGAAATCGGTGCACATCTCATTGTCATGACTGATCCTGATGGCGACCGCGTTGGCGTAAGCTATCGTTCGAGCACCGGCGAGTATGAATTATTCACCGGCAATCAATCGGCCGCCCTTCTTATCGACTATTTATTAGGAGAACGAAAAAAATTAGGCTTACTCTCTAATAACGGGGTTTTCTATGATACGATTGTCACCTCCGATTTAGGGCGAACAATCGCTCAAAGTTATGGTCTTAGAGTTGAAACTTTTTTAACAGGATTTAAATTCATTGGTGACCGCATTCAATATTATATTGAAAACGGCGGTCCGACTTTCGAATTTGGTTATGAAGAAAGCTATGGTTGTTTAATTGCTCCGTTTTCTCGTGATAAAGATGGAATCCAGGCCATTTTAATGTATTGCGAGATGGCCCTTTATCATCATCTTAACGGCAAAACCTTAGATGTTGTTTATGATGAACTACAAAAGAAGTATGGTTACCGACTTGACCTATCATATTCGGTTGAATTTAAAGGCTCAGCCGGTATGCAAAAAATGCGCGACATCATGACGCGTTTAAGCAATCAGGAAATCAAGGAACTAAATGGACAGAGTGTTATTGAGATTCGCGATTACATTCATAGCGTGACGATTAATGAATCAAAAATATCGACAATCGATCTACCCAAAGCCGATGTGGTCATCCTTATTCTTGAAGATGGTTCAAATGTATCCGTGCGTCCGAGCGGCACCGAACCAAAATGCAAATTCTATTTTGGTATTAAAGGTTTAAGCGCCGCGGCGATTAAAGATAGACCCAAAAAGCTCTTTATGGAGTTGAAAGATAAGCTCAATATTAATTCATAGACTTTTGCTTGAAATTGTTTTTCAGAGGTCTAATATAATTAAGGAGCAAATTATGAAACATCTACTAGTTGTGATTCTTAAGAATAACGAGCGTGCACATCGTCTTTTTGAAAAGTTAAATGAGCTCGGCATTAAAGGAACTGTTTTGCCCTCGACTGGGCTTAATCATGCTTTGATGGAATCAAACGTTAACCATCCTCCTATTTTTGGCGGCTCACGTTATCTTGTTGAGCAGGAATACGAATCAAATGCGACTATTTTAATCGTCATTGATCAGTCAAAATTAGAAATTGCTCGCTCAACAATTAAAGAGATAACGCAAAATCTCAACGATGCTTTTATGTTTTCAGTTCCTCTTAGTCATTACGAAGGCAGCGAAGTTTAATGGAATACCTTAATATCACCCTAATCCTCGGGCTAGCAATAGCGGCGGGGCTCCTTTCGACAAGATTGATGAAACTTGTCAATTTACCCAACGTTACCGGTTATCTTATCATCGGTTTGTTACTTGGACCTTTTGTCGGACATTTATTCTCGATCGAAGCAATCGAAAATTTTTCGATTTTGAGTGATATTGCCTTAGGTTTCATTGCCTTTAGCATTGGTTGTGAGTTTAAACTTTCCTCTTTAAAGAAAATTGGGAGCAAAGTCGTTGTCATTACTATTTTTCAAGCATTACTGACTGCGATTGTCGTTTCAGTTGCAATTTTTGCCTTTACTCGCGATGTTGCTCTTTCTTTAACCTTAGGTGCAATCGCGACCGCAACGGCTCCGGCCGCTACTTTAATGGTTGTTCGCCAGTATAAGGCTAAGGGTCCCGTTGTCGATACGTTACTTCCCGTCGTTGCTTTTGATGATGCGATTGGGTTAATAGTTTTTTCGATTCTATTAGCCATTTCCAAAGTTGTGGCAACGGACAGCGGATTGACCGTCAATGCAATTTTAATTGCCCCGTTAGTCGAAATCTTTTTGTCTCTTATCATCGGCGCCGCTCTTGGCGCTTTATTAGCTTTTGTCATGCGCTTTTTTAAATCGCGGGCTAATCGTCTATCTTTAATGATCGCGACCGTTTTTCTTGGCGTTGGCATCACAACATTATTTTCCTTCATCGACTGGTATTCATTGTCACCACTTCTTTTATGCATGATGATCGGAGCCGTTTTTGCAAATATGCGTCGCGATTCAAATATGGTTATCGAGGGAGTTGATCGATGGACTCCACCCCTCTTTATGTTTTTCTTTATTTTAAGCGGTGCCGAACTCGACGTTTCAGTTATTATTACGGTTGGTATTGTCGGCATTGTTTATATTGTTGCGCGTAGCGTTGGTAAATATTTCGGGGCATATCTTGGTGCCTTAACAGTTAAGAGTGAAAAATCGATTCGTCATTATCTTGGTTTTACTCTTCTACCGCAAGCGGGTGTGGCAATTGGTATGGCTAAAGTCGTTTCCGATGAGATGCCCCACGATATTGGTGTTAAAATTGTGACGGTTGTTCTTTGTTCCGTATTGTTCTTTGAACTGGTTGGTCCGATTATCACCAAGTTAGCTTTAATGCGGGCTGGCGAGATAGTTAAAGAGCCAAAAAAGCCGAAAAGGCATTCACAACCACCAGCTGGATAATAAAGCTCCACATCAATTACTGGCGCTTTTTAACTTCTTTTAAAATTTGCTTCAGGGTGTGATAGATTCCATCATTATCGTTATCTTGCACACTGACGCGATGAGCGTTTTTAATGATGTCAGGACCGCCATTTATCATCGCCACACTAATGCCGGAAATGGCAAACATATCAAGATCGTTCTCAGCATCACCAAAGGTGATAATATTTTCTTTTTCGATTCCGTAGTAATTGGCAATTTGTGATAGTCCGGAACCTTTTGATACTTCCTTAAAGAATATTTCAAAATAGGAAAGTCCAAACCAAAAGCGAACACCAAGCATTTCGTATTGGGCGATTATATCGCGAATCGCCTGTTCATTGATATTTTCTCTATTTGTTTGAAGTATCATGGTCATCGGATTAACATCGAGTGTCTGGTCGAGGTCACCATAATGTATATTCATTCCTTCATACCAGAAGAATTTGGCGAGATATTTGTCTTCATTATTAATCCAAATTTCGGTATCATTTTCGCACATGATGTTTTCAGCAAAAGGTTTTAGTTTTTTGTATAAATCCTTAACGATTTCTTTTGGAAATTCAAATTCAACTCGAGGAAAGTTTTCATCGTTAGGGTGAAAGACAAAAGCGCCATTGTAACAGACGAGTGGTGAGTTAAGTTTTAGTTCATCGTAATATTGATAAAGCGCTCGTGAGGGGCGGCCACTGGCAAGTACGACTAAATGACCTTGAGAACTCAGTTTACTAAGTAATTTTTTCGTTCGTGGGGTGATGACTTTTTCTGTATTAAGAAGGGTGCCGTCCATATCAACGGCAATCATTAAACGCTTTTTATTTGGCATTTAGTAAACCTACGGCATCTTTGACGCGAAGCAGGGTAATGCTAGCGATTTTTTGCGCCCGTTTGGCCCCATCTTCCAAGATCTTTTCTATCTTGTTGCTCTTGATAATGTGTTCATACCTTTCTTTGAAAGGACCTAATTCATCAATCACGGCATCGGCAACGGCTTTTTTAAATTCTCCGTAGCGATAGCCGATAAAAAGGTTTTCGGCTTCGGGTATGGTTATATCCTTTGTTGCTGCATAAATTGTCAATAAGTTTGAAATACCTGGTTTGTTTTCGACGTCATACTTTACTTCACTTCCGGAGTCAGTCATGGAAGCCATGATTTTTTTGCGAATGGTCGCCATATCATCTTTAAGGAAAATATCGCCTCTAGGATCTGATTTAGACATTTTTTTAGTCGGATCGCTAAGTGACATAATCCGCGATCCAACTTTGCCAATTTGAGCTTTCGGCATAATCAAAATGTCTCCATAGCGTTTATTGAAGCGATTGACAAGGTTACGAGCTAATTCGACATGTTGAATTTGATCTTCTCCGACGGGAACAATAGCCGCATCGTAAAGTAAGATATCGGCAGCCATCAAGACCGGATAGGCAAAAAGACCAAGACCGATAGCGTTGTTATTCATTTTGAAAGACAAATCTTTGTACTGTGTCATTCGTGATAACTCACCCATGTAAAGATAGTTTTGGAAAATAGTATTTAATTCACTATGCGCCGAGACGTGACTTTGCAAAAAGATGGTGGCTTTATTGGAATCAAGACCACTTGCAAGGTAAAAAGCTACTAAGTCTCGGGTGTTAGTGCGAAGCGTTGCGGGTTCAATCGGAAGCGTTAAAGCATGCAAATCAGCGATAAAAACGAAAACATCGCCCGTTTCTTGAAACTTCTTGAAGTGTTTTAAAGCTCCGAGATAGTTGCCGAGCGTCAGTTGTCCGGTTGGTTTAATTCCACTTAAGACGCGGTTCATGCTTTTTCCTCCGTTTAAGTCTTAACTATTATATGCGTGAAACGTATCAGTGTCAATTTAGCCATAAGGGCTATTATTTGAAAAAAGTATCTACTTACTCGGTCTCATGTGATAGAATAACCATTGAAATTATGATAAAAATTTACACATCTCCCAGCTGCTCCAGCTGCCGCAAAGTCAAAAAATGGTTCGAAGAACAACAAATACCCTTTGAAGAAAGGAATATTTTTAACGCCGCACTTGATCCTAAAGAGTTAAAGGAAATTCTATTTAAATCCGAAAATGGTACTGAAGACATTATTTCTGAACGCAGTAAAATAGTTAAAGAAAAAAAAGTTAATCTTGATAATTTAACAATCTCGGAGATGATTAACTTTATTCGTGAAAATCCCTCGGTTTTGAAACGGCCAATCGTCGTTAATGATCGCCGCATTCAGGTCGGTTATAACGAAGAAGAAATACGCTCCTTTATTCCGCAGGCCAGACGAATTTTTGAAACTCATTGTAATCCTGATGAATGTCCGGATTTTAATACTTGCCCACATGCTCGCGACTGCGTTATCGACAAAAAATGATTTTTCTAATCGAAAATCCTTTTAATATATTTCTTGAAGAAAACGCCCTTTGGCTCGCTCTTTCTTTTGCTTTTGTCATTATCATCGTTCTTCTTTTTATCTTCCTTTCCGGAATTCGAAAAAAATCGAGACATATAAAAATTGTTTTTAATACTAATGACTTTCTTTTGGCTTTAGGGGGACGAGACAATATCGAGTTTATATCGGCGAAAGGTTCGCGCTTAGCTCTTTCGTTAAAGGAAAAAAATCTTCTTAACGAGGAAGAGTTAAAGAAGCAGGGCGTTATATCAATTATAAAAATGTCGAGTAAAATCACTCTTGTGTTAGAAGGTTCGGCAGAATCGATTGCTGAATATTTAAAAATTAGCTAAAAACAATATTTAGCGATATCTTCGCTTGGAAAACCCATGACGTTATCGTAACTTCCCACAATACGTTCAACGAGGGGAAATCCGTCCTGAATGCCATAAGCACCGGCCTTGTCTAACGGCGAGCCGGTTTTTATATACTGGTTGATTAAATCGTCATTAAGTTCATTAAAATACACTTCGGTTTTTACTGTCCGATTAATTTCTTTTTGTTGATTGATAAACGTATAACCACTTAAGACGATGTGGCGTCTGCCAGAAAGTTTCTTAAGCATGTTATAGGCATCTTTTTCGTCACGTGGTTTGCCGAGAATTTCATCATTGATAATCACGACAGTGTCACAGGCCAAAATGTCATCATCAGGATGATTTTGAAAAATGCGGTAAGCCTTTAAACGCGAGACATCAAGCGGATGTTCGTGCGGATGCTTACGACTTTCGTTTTCATTAATATCGGGGTTAATTATCGTAAAAACATTGCAAATCTTGCTTAAAAGCTCTTTTCTGCGTGGTGATTTTGATGCTAATATCAACATATTAATTCTGATTCATGATAACCGGAATAATCATCGGATTACGTTCGGTTTGAGTAAAAAGATATTTGCTTAATGTATTGCGAATTGTATTTTTAATCTCGTTAAAAGTTACTTTGCCAGCCATTACTCTTTGCAGTTCTTGAGTGATGATTTTTTCTCCTTCAGCAATTAATTTGGAATGGTTGGCTAAAACGAATCCACGTGTATGAATTACGGGTGGAACAATTAATTTGTTGGCCTTTGAATCAATGCTAAGCAAAACGGCAACCATGCCATCGTCTTTTAATATTTCGCGGTCATGAATAACGGCGGTGCTCAGACCATTAATATCGCGGCCATCAATATAGATGGCATCGGCAGGAACGCGTGGACCGACGCTGACGCGACGTTTGCGCAAGACAATCGTGTCGCCGTTAGCCATCACAAAGGTATTATTGCGATCCATTCCTAAATCAACGGCGATATCGGTATGAAGCTTAAGCATTCGATATTCGCCATGGATAGGCATGAAGTAGCGGGGATTGACTAACTTAAGCATTAAGCGTAATTCTTGTTTGGCAGGATGACCCGATGAATGAATGTTTAAGAGGATAGAATTTGTTAAGACGTTTGCGCCGCGGCGGACGAGTTGATTGACGATGCGGTCGATTAAGACGCCGTTTCCCGGAATTACCGACGAGGAGAAGACAACGGTGTCTCCTGGCATAATACGAAGAGATTTATGTTCACCATTAGCAATTCGTGCTAAAGCCGCCATTGGTTCACCTTGAGATCCTGTACATAAAATACAAAGTTCACTTGGTTTATAATTATTAATATAATCAAGATCAACGACATTGTCGTCGCTCACTTTGATATACCCCATTGCACGCGATGTCGAAACAGCGTTTTCCATGCTGCGGCCGACAATAGCGATTTTACGGTTATGTTTTAAAGCTGCTTCAACGAGCTGCTGGATGCGTGAAATATTGCTTGAGAAAGTAGAGACGATTAAACGCCCATCGGCTTTGCCGAATATTTCATTTATGCCGGCAATGATGCTTGTTTCGCTCGGAGTATAGCCTTCGATTTCGGCATTTGTGGAATCGCTTAGCAAGAGATCGACACCTTCTGAGCCGATGCGAGCGATTTTGTCGAGTTGAATATCGGGACCAACAGGGGTGAGGTCAATTTTGAAATCCCCGGTATGGACTATCCGGCCATCGGGCGAGTCAATACAAATCCCATATGCATCCGGAATCGAATGCGTGACACGGAAAAAGGTAACAGCAAACTCGTTAACATTAAAAGCAGAATCTGAATCGTATTCAACGATTTTGACTGGTTCTTTGATCCGCATGTCTTCAAGTTTATGCTTGATTAAAGCGGCGGCAAGTTTTGGCGCATAAATAACTGGGATATGAACATTACGTATTAGAAAAGGAATGCCGCCGATATGGTCTTCATGGCCATGAGTGATAAAAAGGGCGCGAATTTTCCCGCGGTTGTTTTTTAAGTGTGTGTAATCGGGAATGACATAGTCAACGCCAGGCATTTCGGCGCCAGGAAACATTACTCCCGAATCAATGATAATAATGGTGGATTCACTTTCGACGACGTACATGTTTTTACCGACTTCGCCAAGACCACCCAAGGCATAAACAGATATGCCACTAGAAATAGACTGATACATATTAAATCTCCTTAATAGATGTAAAAATTAAGCAATTATGAATAGCGTTTTCAAAATTAAGCAAACTTATTATAGTAAAGGGTTAATTTTTATTCAACCAATTTCAACCGCGCCTTCAATTACTTGAAAGGGATTATCTTTATTAATGCGGTCATAATATAAAATACCGTCGAGATGATCAATTTCATGTTGTAAGACAATTGCGTCATAACCTCGTGCGGTTATTTCGATATCCGATTCAGTTAAAACATCATATGCTTTAACTTTTATTTTATTATCGCGCGGAACGTAACCTTCATGCTTATCATCAACGGAAAGACAACCCTCGCCGACGAGAAGATAGCATTTTTTGATACTATTTTCGACAATACGGGGATTTACTAGGGCATATTGGGTTTCTTTACCTTCGGCATCGTGATAATAAATAACGGTCATGCGTTTATTAACTCCGACCTGGGGAGCGGCTAAACCCACACCTTCGCGTATTTTGGGATGCTTTTCCAAAAAAGCGGGATCCTGAGTTTTTTTAAGATAGGAAAACATTCGCAAAATAAGGTCGTGGTCTTTGCTTGTTAACGGAAGTTCGACCGGCTTTGATTTGCTTCGTAAGGAAAGAGACGTATCTTTTACAATTTTAAACATAATCTTTACGTTTAAAGATTGTATCATGATTGATTGTGATTTGCTATGATAATACTTATGAATAAAACGATGCTTCAAAAAATTGAAAATTTAAAAGAATTGTTGTCAAATGATGAACGTGTTTTAGCCATGCAATTAGCCGAAAAGCAGATGGAAGAAAGCGAAGAGGTTATGAAGCTTGCTTATCAAAAAGATCTTGCCGAGACTTCTTATAATGACGCGTTACGTCACTATGGTGAACAATCAAAAGAAGTCAAAGAGTCACAGAAAAGACTTTTCATAGCCAAAAGCGAATTGGAAAAACATCATCATGTTCAAGCTTATTTAATGGCATTCCGCGAAGTGCGTATTTTATACGAAGAGATTAATGAAAAGCTTTTTGTACCCTTTCAGGAGCACATTTGCGAGGGTAAAAAATGATTAGAATTATCGGTGGAAAACACCGCTCGCGTATGATTGAGACACCGCCAAGTGAGATTGTGCTTCCGACTAAGAACATGGTCCGTGAGGCAATCTTTTCAGTTTTGGGTAGGAGTATTCTTCATGCCGTTGTTTTGGATTTGTTTGCCGGCAGCGGAGCTTTAGGCCTCGAATCTTTATCGCGTGGTGCTCATAAAGTCTTTTTTTCCGACTCGCACGTAACTCCAATTAAAATAATTACTAAAAACGTCTCACTCTTAAA
Organism: Bacilli bacterium; assembly: GCA_041669225.1. Classification (GTDB taxonomy): domain Bacteria; phylum Bacillota_I; class Bacilli_A; order RFN20; family CAG-826; genus UBA1424. Next base: position 14,437 of record JBAYBO010000010.1, read on the forward strand.
AGAAGATGACAATGTTGAAATTCATTTGTGCGATTACAATGAAATGATCGATTATTTGGAAAGAAACAATTTGTACATCAATATTGTTTTCGTTGATCCTCCGTATACATCTGGATACTACGAGGCAGTTATTAGTCGCCTGCTCACTTCACCGATAATGCAAAAAAAGGCAAAAATCGTCATTGAAAGTAATAGTGAATTGCCTAACGTTTTTTATAAAGGCCATGAAAGCCGTCATTATCGATATGGCCAAACTCATCTATTAGTAATTAACAAATAAAAAACCGCCAAATATAAGGGCGGTTATTTTAAAGATTAATAAAAGCTTTTATTCGTCGCCTTCGAACTTATTGGCATGATCCCAACAATCGCGTAGTAATTCGGCTTTTTGCAATTTGGTATCGCCAGTCACCCCAAACATCACTTCGCTAACGCCGCCGTAATCATCGGAGAAATCAACTAATAGAATGGTGGGAGTGAGGAAGTTATCTGGATCAACAGCTTCGAGAGTATCAAGATCGCTTTCGGAACTATGACCATTAATGTGATAGTAAGAATCCTTACCGACTAAAGCTGCTTCAGTGAAGAAATCACCATTGCGATCAAGGAATTGAGCGAATGCGGTTTCGTGTGAGGTGGCTTCGTCAGTTTCTTCGTCCGTGAAAATCGAAACAAGTTTAAATGATAAATCATCACTTTTTGGAGCGAGAGTACCAGTCCATCTTTTTTCAAGTTCTTCAAATGCTTCTTTGCTTTCTTTGCAAGCTTGGCAGTCTTCAGAAACGAAAACTAAGAAGAATTTTTCGCCAATAGTGCTTTTTGCATCGCCGTCTTGAATGTCAGCAATAAGTTTGTCGGCTTCGCTTGTTTCGCCGCCAGCAAGAGAACGCTGATATTTTTGATAGTATTTTTCACTTGAACGAGCATCTTCAGCTAAACCCTCAATCCAACCAGTAATTGATGGAATTGAAAAGATGACGGCAAAAATAGCACCGACAATAAGCAGGGGTTGAACCCATGCTGTGTCTTTAATCCAATGGCCGATGCGCACGAAGAACGCTCCGATTGCCTTTAATATTTTCATTTATGACTCCTCCTATATCCGAACATATAGCACGATAATCATACCACTATATAAATATAGATTCAACTTACTTTTTTGAAAAGCAAATTAGTCCATTTACATGAAATAAATGTATATCTTTATAGTCATTTGCTACAATAATCAAAGGACAAATCTAACGATGGCAAAAAAACATACTCTTAAGAGCCGCGTCAACTCTTTCTTACTCGATCACATTTGGCTTAAATATACGGTTGAGTACGCAATCGCACTTTTTATGTGCGCGCTGTCCGCGGCTGTTTTTGCTGTCGGATTAGTTAGTTTTTTAACGCCCGCGACCGCAGAGCTTTCCTTTGTTTCTGGCGGTGTTTCTGGAATCTCGCAAACTATAAGTTTGGCGGCAAGTTTAGTTTTTGGCGCTTCAATTGAGCCATATAGTGATATTATCTATTCTGTTTTTTATATCATTATCAATATTCCAATTATCATCTTGGCGTTTCGAAAAATCGGAGTTCGTTTTGCAGTTTTAACCTTAGTTAACGTGGCATTAGTATCTCTTTTTGTCAGCACCTTCCGCCTCATTCCCTTTTTACATGATTTAGGCGCTTTTGTTGATCTTCATGGCGGCATGCTCAGTCGCGCTTTATTTGCCGGTATATGCACGGGCCTTAGTAGTGCGATTGCGTTTAAGTACGAATTATCTGCCGGCGGAGCGGATGTTATCGCCTATTATGTCTCGCTTAAAAAATCGACGCCAACTGGCAAGTATACAATGATTATCAACACAGCAATTATATTGATTTATGCCCTTTTGATGGCTGTCTCACCAAGTCTAGTTTCAGCTGATAATGATGCTTGGATAATGGCTGCAGCCGGCGTTTTATTTTCGATTGTGTATCTCTTCACTTCAATGCTTGTCATTGATTTTATCAATGTGCGCAATAAAAAAGTTCAAATTCAAATCGTCACCAAGAAAGAAAATCTCCACACTTTGCTTCTTGCCAATATTCCCCATGGTGCGACAATCATTAAAGGTGTGGGCGCTTTCTCAGGTGAACCGAGATTTATCATCAACATGGTCGTCTCAAGTTATGAAACGAAAAAGGTCATTAACCTCATTCGTCAAATTGATCCCGAAAGCTTTATTAACGTCAGCAATTTACAGCAAGTTTATGGAAGATTTTTTATTAAGCCTGTTAAATAGAATATAATTAAAGCATATGATTTCTCTTAATAACATCAGCATATTTAAAGAAAATGAGGAACAAGTCGTTAACTCCTCGATGGATTTTGAAGCTGGGATTCATTATTTGGATTATACGAATAAGCAAATTTTCAATTTATTATCTATTTCCGATTCAACGTTTTCCGAAGGGCAAATTCAAATTGACGGCATTAGTGTTTTTCCAAAGCGAGACAAGAAAGTCTTTTTGGGAATGTTCGAAATTAATTCATCATCATTTGCCATTACGACTTGCTTAATTGGCGAAAGGGAAAATGAAAAAAAATCTGTTAAGGAAATATCGAAAAGAATATCTGAATTGAAAAGTATAGTACCGTCAAGCAGCCAGGAAATCGAAGTAAAATTCGATAAACTTTTAAATATTTTAAAAGAATTTAATTGTTCGTATGTTCTATTTGATTCGAATAATAAGCCAAATTCTATTAACCATCAAGTGCTGCTATCCGTAATCAATAAATACGCAACCGATATGGTATTTGTATTATTAAAAGAAGCCGAGAAAGCCCTAGAGATAGAAAATGATTCTTCCTTAGAAGCACAGGGGAATATTATAATCGATAAAAAACAAGCAAAGCAGGAAGAAATCAAAAAAGAAACTCAGCCAACTATAATCTATGATGCCACAACTATTAAGGGTTTCTTGTTCAAATATGGGAGTTCGCTATTTTTTATAGCGTTTTCCACAATGTTTACAATTTTGTTCGCTTCCATCTATCCTTATTTATTTAATCCACATCCTGAAAAAGATATTGTCATGGCTGTCGTGGTTCTAGTTGTCGGAATAGTTTGTTTTGCAATTTCTGTTTTAATGATTGTTGATTTTCTCGAAGAATTAAAACATAAAGATAAAGTTAAGGCTTTGTACGTCGTTTTGTTTGAAGAAATTGTTATAATTTTGGGCATTGGTTTAGGTTTTCTCGCCCTTTTCTTATTTGGCAGTTATCGTCTTTTAATTGATCTCGCCGATTATCGTTTTATTTATGCGCTTTCGGCTCTTATAATTGTTCCGATTTATATTGCCATTCCCTTGTTAAACAAATACGTTCTCAAATTGTTCGATTTTTTTAAACTAAAATTGAAACTTCTAAAGAAGAAAAAGTAATTTTTGTTACAAAAATAAAAAGACCGTTTTCTATCCATAATTGATGAATTAGCGGTCTTTTTTTAATGGCGGAGGAAAAGGGATTTGAACCCTTGCAAGACTTGCATCTTCTATCGGTTTTCGAAACCGACCCCTTCAGCCGCTTGGGTATTCCTCCAGCGATTTTTAATTATAACATGTTTATAAAATGCTGCCATATTAGAATGCGACTTTTTAGTTGGTCATAATAGCACGTTACAATCTATGATTGATTGCCCTTATTTTTCATAACTCGCATTGTATCGCGCTACTATTCGTGTATAATTGTATGCGAGGTTTAACAAAGTGCCTGATTTTGATTTTGAAAACACACCTAATCTAATATTATTTGTCGTCATTATTGGCCTAATTTTTGTGCTTTTTATTGTGTTTTTAACCTTTATTATCAGCCAGTATGGTGACAAAAAGTATCGCAACGACATCAAAGAACAAGCTAATACCGTCAGAATTTATATCATTGATATAAAAAACAATATCGTACGTTTTTTTAATCGCTCAAATATTCGTGAGCAACGGACCATTTCGGTTACTGACTTTTATAACCAATTTCCTAATTTTGAACGGGAAAAATTAATTGACTGGATTTCATCCTTAATAGATGGTGGCAAAAACGCCGCGAATTATTTTGAAATTGACGTTTTTACGAGCAAAAACAGAAAACACTTTTTATCAATGCTCCAAGTTCAGGAAGTCGATCGCGAAAAAGAGCTCATTCATCTCGAGAGTTATTTGCTTCGATATTTGCCGCCAAAGGCCAGCGAAGGTAAAGTCATAACGGCAAGTTCAATGGAAGAAATATCGAGAGTACTCTTAGACAATTCGCCTTTTCGCGGTGTTGTTGTCGACTTTAATTTCTTTTACAAAAGATCATCTTCTCAAAACAAAACTGGCTCTTTTGACCGCCTAATTTTTACTCATATTAAAGAAGTGATTTCTAATCACATAACGCAAAATCGCCATTACATTGAACCCTCACAACATGAAATCGTCGTTTTTGATACGCGCCTAGCTTCGCACTCAAGTATCATGCTTTTTGTCCACGCAGTCATTAATGATATTAATCGTTTCTTAAGTCTTAACAGCCTAATTGAACAAATTGGCATTTCCGTGGGAATCGTCGAACATAAGTTTTTTCCTAACGATGCCGAGAAAATGCTTCGTCAATCGATGGTTGTCGCCTCATACGGACAAGAGGATAACGAGTTGATTACTTGGTATGAACAAGGAATGCGCGGCGATGATACTATCGAGCAATCCAATCGCACGGAAGTTGAAAACATTATTCGCAATAAGAAACTTAAATTCCTATTTCGTCCAATTCTTGATTCAGAAAAAATGAAAACACTGGGCTATCAATCTTTTGTTCAGCCCTTTGATACATTTTTTGATTCGATCAACGAATTAAAAGAATACGCCACTCGCACCGAGGACGATAAAGAGTTATTCGGAACGATTTCACGTAACATTATCTCGCGTTTCATTAATGAAAAAAGCGGTGACTATCTACGATTATTCTTCGATGTTTTATGGCAAGAAAAACCATACATCTTGAAAACTTTTGGTCACATTAATAGAATTAAGGAAACACACATCGTTCTTGTTTTCTCTGAACATGACATCGATAATCAAGCCGATGATGATGAAATCATGATTAGTGAGCTCAGGACATATAAAGTTAAAGGTTATGAAATTGCCTTAAAACTTGCCGACAAGGATTTGCTTTTGAATTCAGCCGTTTATGATATGTTTGATTTCTTCATCCTTGATGAAAAAATGACTCATGACATCAACACGAATAATCGCCGTCGTCTGCAGATGCGTTCGCTTGTTGAAAAACTATTGAAATACAACAAACCAATCATCGCCACTGATTTACAAAACTGGAACGCAGTTGAACTTGTGATTAAATCCGGCATTCATTATGTGGCCAGCGAAGCGATTTCGCCAAGCGATGAGATGATATTACCGATTTCACAAAAGAACCTCAATAAGATAAAAGCCATGGCTTCATAAGGAGAAATTCAACATGGAAACAAATAAAAACGAAGCGATTACAAGTCGCGACATCGACTTTGCTAAGTGGTATACCGATGTGTGTCGCAAAGCCGAATTAATGGATTATTCTTCGGTTAAAGGATTCATTATTTATCGACCTTATGGTTATGCCATCTGGGAGCAAATTCAAAACTATTTAAACGGACGCTTTAAAGCAATTGGCGTGCAAAACGTTTATATGCCGTTAGTTATTCCTGAATCCTTATTTAACAAAGAAAAAGAACACGTCGAAGGTTTTGCACCCGAAACACTCATCGCCACGATTGGCGGAAAGAGCAAAATTGATGACCCCTTAATCATTCGTCCAACGAGCGAAGTTTTGTTTTGTGAACATTACGCCAGAATCATTTCTTCGCACCGCGACTTGCCCAAACTTTACAATCAATGGTGCAGTGTTGTTCGCTGGGAAAAAACAACAAGGCCATTTTTAAGAGGAAGTGAGTTTTTGTGGCAAGAAGGACACACCATTTTTGCAACTGAGCAAGAAGCTCGACAAAATGCTCTTGATGTACTAGATATTTATGATGATTTAGGCAGTGAACTACTGGCAATTCCTTTTGTCAAAGGATTAAAAACTGACAAAGAACGTTTTGCTGGGGCTCGTGAAACTTATTCAATTGAAGCCTTAATGCACGATGGGAAGGCTCTTCAAAGCGGGACAACTCATTATTTCGGAACGGGTTTTGCCGAAGTTTTTGGGATTACTTATCAAGGAAAAGACAATGTTCTTCGCAATCCTCATCAGGCCAGTTGGGGCGTATCGACGAGACTAATTGGTTCAATTATCATGGTTCACGGCGATGATAATGGTTTAGTGCTTCCGCCTTTTGTGGCTCCGACACAAGTCATCATTATCCCAATCCAACAAAGCAAGGAAGGCATTTTAACGGAAGCTGAGTCGATTAAAGCCCGTTTAGAAAAAGCCGGCTTTCGCGTCAGCCTCGATGATAGCGACCGTACTCCTGGTTGGAAGTATGCTGAATATGAGATGAAAGGCGTTCCTCTTCGCTTGGAAATCGGACCGCGCGACCTTGAAAAAGGTCAAGTTGTCATCGCCCGTCGCGTTAATGGCAAAAAAGTTTTTGTCGCAAACGAAAATATCGAAAACGAAGTTAACCATCTCTTAAACGAGACTCATGACGAGATGTATCGTAAGGCCAAGGAATTTCTTAAGACCCATATCATAGAAGTCAAGACGCTTGAAGAACTCAAAAAAGTCGTTGACGAAGGTGGATATGCGAAAATGATGTGGTGCGGTGAACGCGGGTGTGAAGACAAAATCAAAGAGATGACGGCGGCAACTGCTCGTTGCATGCCTCATGGCGATCATAATCACTTCGATAATAAATGTGCAGTGTGCGGTAAAAAAGCCGATAAAATCGTCTACTTTGCCAAAGCCTATTAATTTGTTTGAAGTTTAAGGCGTCATTATGCTATATTTAATGGCGTTCGTGGAGTAATACCCAAGTGGTGAAGGGGCTTCCCTGCTAAGGAAGTAGATCGGGTAACTGGTGCGAGGGTTCGACTCCCTCTTACTCCGCCAGTCTTTGTACAACAGGATTGATACAGATGTGTCAGTCCTTTTTATTTAAATAAAAACCACTAAGGCGACTTATGTGCTAATTCACATTGATTCACATACCTTTGCCGTCATTCTTTAGTAATATGAAATTATGAAGAAAATAATACTATTAGTAATCTCTTTATTGTTATTAACGGGTTGTAATAATGTTGAAACTTATTCACTCAAAGAAGTCAGCGGATTTGATACTTCAAACATTGAATCAATTACTGTTTCTTCGAGCGTTTATCAAAGCTTTGCATGGGCGGTAAGCGATGACGTTCTTTCGTATTTAGATACACGATACATAAAAACGGATTTTGACATTCATAGTGAATTCGAATCTTGGCTACCCAGCACAGCGAAAGATGATGCCTATGTACTACATATCGAGACAGATATTATTTATTCATTGGATGTTTACCCGCCTAGAACTTCGAATCACTACGCTACTTTTTACATAAGCCATTCTTCAAGGTATATGTATTTTCTTGGGCTTAATTCTTGCTATCAATCCTTACATAAAATGTCGCAAAGGCTTATACTATTACTCAGCGCATGGAACTAAATGAGAAAATAAGAAAATATCGCAAAGAAGGCGGATTATCCCAAGAGCAACTTGCTTCGAAAATCTTTGTGTCACGTACTTTAATCACAAAATATGAGAGCGGAAGTGTTTTTCCGACCGACGAAAACCTTGAAAAACTTGCAACCGTATTTGGAATTAATGGAACCGAACTATTATCAGATGAGGAAAAGATTTCGATAATTGAAAAATCGTACATGAGTAACTACAGGCTTTGGACTATATTGAGCATTTCTTCTATTTTAGTTTCTATTTTGTTATTAATCTTTTCGGTCGTGCCATTTTATCAATATAGCAGTTATGACTATTCAAATGTCTCCATCCAAAATCCTACGCCGGTTCACGTCACAGGATATGTTTCGATCCTCGCCGCTACTTTAAAGAAAAACAATCCCATATCCATTTTTTATATTGTCCTATCGATGATCAGTGTTATTCTATCTACCTTAAACTTTGGAAACCTTGAAAACAATCCCAAAAGGATTCTAAGAATTAGTAGTGCAATCGTATTAGGAATCAGCCTGATAGTATTTTTCTTTTCGCTCGGATCAATGATTTCGATACTTCAATCAAACGATTTTCAAATGAATTTAAGAATTTAAATTTATCCCTCCACGTCTTGTGTCCGGTTCTAAGAGAAACCGTCACGTTTGTATCAAAATTGTCCATCCACGCCTTCTATTAATAAATACCATGCTTTTTTCATGGGATTTATATTAGTTGAATGATGAAAAAGAAAAATGCAAAAAAAGTTATTTGATTTTCACATTTCTTCTTTTTTAATCATCATTATTCGCTGTATGAAACTATGTTATAATTCTTTGTATGGTCGAACTTAAATCTGCTATTATCGTCTCCAATGAAGCACCTAATGAGAAAATTGATATCGTTTTCTCTCAGGGCATTTACTCCTTGTCTTTTGCAAAAAAGTATCTTTTTGATTTTCTTCTTCTACGTAATCAAGCTCTTGAAGAAGGACGTTTTTTTATTAATGGCAAAAAGTTTTTTCCTCAAGAGGAAGAAACTGAACGCATTGTCGTAATGCTTATCAGAAGTAAAATATTTGTTTTTGCGGTTTGCTTTGTCACATCCCCAAAAACAAACAAGCTTATTGATGGACTGCAAAATGAACTCGTGGCTTCAAGATTGCTTCCTCTTGAAACAAACCAAAATCGATTTGATAAAATCATTGCGACGATAAAAATCATTCAAAAAACCAATCCTGCATATTTTTTATTGGACTGGAACAATCCCATTAATGATTCACACCGCGAAGTGCTTAAACAGACAATTCCTTGGATATCTTCTTCTGAAACGTTAATTTGTCTTGAAAAAAATCCGAATATTAAGGACCAAGAGGCATTAGAAACTGTTATTCACGATTACCAAGAAGATGATGAAGACGAGATATACCAAATTGATATTGCTTCTGGAACAATAGAAAGGAAAAAGCAATCGACAAAATCAAAGCTTTTTCAACAAAAAGAACTATTTGGAAAAGTGTTTCGGGCAAACATTGTTTCTTACCTGCTCTTGTTTGTTTCAATTGCGTACATGATTGTCTTCATGTCAATTGCACCTTATTACATAACCACTGGAGATATAGCCTTTGGTGTTTTTCTTATCTTGTCTTGCGTCTTGTTTTCAATAATTGCCTATTTTGTAACAATTATGTCGTTTAATTTTATTAACTCTGCAAAATCTAATCGAAAAATACTAAGAATCATTGCACTGGTTTATTCTTATGCGAGTATTTTACTAGCGATAATCGTCGGCGTCATTATATTCCTTGCGCTTGGAACCAATACTGTACTATTCAATATCGAGAATTATAAGTTTGCCCAAGCATTTGCCGCGATTTTTATCGCCATTATCCATCTTTTGATTCCGTTTTTTTATTCGCAGTTGCAAAAAGTTAATCAAAAAATTAAAAGTTTCTTTATTAAGAAGAATAAATAGGAAGTTCCTCGTTCGATGCTCAAGAAACTTTATTTTTTATGGTCGTTCAATATAGCTGGAAATTATTTTGGCGATTTGTTCGGGAGTTTCTTTTCCTTCGCCCAACAACCAATGGTAGAAAATATTAAATAATCCACCAGCAAAGAAAATAAACCGCTGCGCTTCTTCTTCTGTTTTTGCTGACTTGATTAACTTAGCGTCAAATTGCTCCCGCACGTATATAAACAAGTGGGCATCTAATAATGTTAAGGCAAGTTCTCGATTGCTAAATAGATAAGTTAAAACCGAGGTGAGGTATTGATCAAAGGGCATTTCATATAAATCAGTATTTGTTTCTTCGATGAAATCGGTTGTTATGGTATCAAAATGATATCTTAATATATCGGCTTTTGATTTGAAATTGCGGTAATAGGCCATACGCGAAAAGCCACCTTCTTCAACGATGTCCTGAATTGAAATATTATCGAATCCTTTACCTTTACTCATTAATTTGAGCAATGACTCGACTAGTCTTCTTTTCGTATATTCGCTTCTTGGCACCATGTAATCATGTCCTTTCTGTCGTTAATGAATTTGTTAGTAAACTGTTAAAACATACAATAGAGTATTTTTGTTAATGTTGCAAACGTAATACTATATTTCAGTTAAAAAATGACGAAGCATATGGTTTCAAGCTTCAGCCGTCATTAATGATGAAAACATTAAAGATTTAGTTCAGTTGTTAGCGGATGAAGGTTTGACGATTGGCGGTCTGAACCTAATTATTGAAATATAAATATGCTTTGATGAATGTCACGATTCATCATCTTATTCTATCAAGGCTATAATTATTTCTTTTGCGTCACCATATAAAAAACATATAAACTTTATTCAGTACTAAAAATGGGGGATGATTATGATTTTTGAAGAAACAATAAAACGTCTTAATCAAATAAAAAAGATTCGGACAAAGGACATTGATTTGATTGCCAAAGATTATTTGATAGACAACGCCGACATCACCGATTTATATCCACATATTCGAGAAAATAGTGCGATTCATCGCATATATTTTGTTGTGTCATTGAAGCGGATAAATAATTATAATCAGCAGTTATTGTTTATTGAAAGGCATTTTGAGTATCTTCAAGACTGGTGGCATGTTGATATTTTGACTCAGCTTCTTCTTAAGGATCCAGGTTTTGAATATGTTTATCGAAAAGCAAAAGAGTATGTCTTGTCTGACATGTTATTTGTTAGGCGGTGGGGATATGTCATCTTTTTGACTGGCTTTCAAAAAGAGCCCGAGCACACCAAAGCCATTATTCAGTTAATGCATGACGATAACGAATATTACGTCCAGATGGCCGAAGCTTGGCTGCTAGCTGATTTAGCTATATATAATCCCAATGAAGTTTTTGATTATATCAAATTAAAAAATCTTAATTACAATATTATTGGTAAAGCAATTCAAAAAATATGTGATTCATTTAGAATTAGTGAAGATTATAAAAAACGTGTCAAGGAACTGCGCGCTCTTTATAAAAAGTCAGTTTAGGAAATAATGGTAACAATCGGAATCTTGTCTTCTCGGATATTTTTCCAACGTCCCATTTTGTAGTAAATAAGGCAAGCAATTAGAGAGAAAACGCTAGCAATTGGGTAAGCAAACGCTAAAACCGTTACCTGAGTTCGCAAAGCAAAGACGAAAATGAATGCAAGCGGTAAACGGATTAACAAAGTGGATAAAACGTTTTGCAACATTGAAAATGATGTGTGTCCCGAACCCATAAAAAGAGCATTGAGAATATAGATAAAAATACAAAGCAAAGCGTCAAGGGCAATAATGCGAATAAATGCAGCTGAATAGCCGATAATTATTGAATCAGACGTGAATAGCGAAGCGATTTGTGGAGCAAAAATCTCGCAAATAGCGACAACAATCGTAACCAAAATACCTTGCATTAAAAGACCGGCTTTGGCATATTTTTTGGCTCTGTCAAGTTGGTTGGCACCAAGGTTTTGGGCCGTCGTGGCTGTTAAGGCAGCGCTAAAAGCATTAAGGGGTACAAAGCAAAAGAAAGTCACTTTTTCACCAATGCCGAAACCCGATCCAGCCTCTGGACCATATAGATTAATCAAAGCCATAATCACTGTGAAAGACATCAGGACGATTCCATCTTGGAAAGCAAGAGGTAAACCCGTGCGGAGCGTCATCTTGGAGCATGTCGCGTTGAAGCGAATATCACTTTTATTAATAGGGAGTGGAAAATTGCGAACGCGGAGGTAAATTATGGCCGCAGTAAATGAACAAACTTGGGAAATAATCGAAGCTAAAGCTGCTCCTGTAGCTCTCATGTTTAACAAACCTACAAAAACTAAATCTAAAACGATGTTAACCGTTGCCGCAACGAGCAAAAACAAAAATGGCGAACGCGAATTTCCGAATGCCCGAAGTTGAGAAGCAATTATATTGAAACCCATAATAAAAGGAATACCAATCGCAGTAATTATTAAATAATTAAATCCGTCAATTTTGGCTTGTCCTTCAAGGTTGAGCCAGGAAACGATTGTGCTCGATAATGAAGCCATCAGGATGGCGATAGCAAATCCAATTATGCCAAAGAGAATAAACATGTTACCGATAATTTTTTTCGCCTGTTCGTGTTTTTTGGCACCAAGATATTGTCCAATCAGAATTCCGCCACCGGTCGTTAAAGCGGCTACGGTATAAATAATAATGTTCATAACCGAAATTCCGCCGGCAACGGCATCGATGGCAAAAGTATCGGTGTAGTTCGAAATTATTAGTAAATCAATCATGCCGAAAACCGAGGTTTGTAACCACATTAATAGTAAAGGAGTTACAAAGCGAAGCAGTGAAGGATAAATCTTTTCTGTTAATAAATCGATTTTAGGGGCCATATGGGTCTCAAAAAGTATATCACAAGCGAATGAAATATATGATAAGATAAACAAGGAATTTTCATTATGATACCTATTGTAACTTACATCTTCTTTGGTCTGTTTGTCATCGTTTCGTTGGCCGAAATAATCTTAGCTTTTAACGAACGAGAAAAATTTCGAAAAATGGTTAAACCTCTTTGTCTTTTATTTCTCGGTATTTCCGTAATTACCATCCTACCAGACCATCCCTTTATTTATATTGGCGCATTTTTGGGCATGGTCGGTGATATTTTCCTAATTTGGAAAAAGCGCCCACTTTTTATGATAGGAACTTTTTCCTTTCTTCTCGGTCACTTTTTCTATATTAGCGAAATTCTTTTTGTGATGATGAATGGTACGCCGATGCCGTGGTGGTTTTATGTGGTTGTCAGCTTTTCTATTTTGCTCTTTGTCATCGCCGGCTATCCATTTTCAAAGAAGATTACGAAAAATCGATGGATGGCATTACTTGGTAATCTTTATCTCTCGGTTTTATTGCTTGTTACAGTCACTTCGATTATTGCGTCGACAAATGGCTTTGCGAACTATATGATTTTGGGGGTTGTCGGTGGTGTTTCGTTTCTTGCTAGCGATTTAATTCTTACGACCGCAACATTCATCAGAAACTTTAAACGCCGCGATTATTACATCATGCTCTTTTACTTAATTGGTCAAGCCTTTATTATAATTGGAATCACGTTAACATACGTTTTATAGGAGAAATATGAAAAAAGGCATTTGCCCACATTGTCAAAAGCCAGTTGCGTTCGATGAAGAAAAGGCTGTCAACAACTGCCCACATTGTCAAAAAGACTACCTTTCTAGTCAGTCCGAAAAACTTTTCGGTTTAATGTATTCTCAACATATATCAAATGGCAACATTGCTTTAAATACTTCGCGAAATTATGATAAAGCGTTAGCGGAATATCAAAAACTTCTCGCACTTGATGAAGAAAGTATGGATGCAGTTTTTGGCGTCGCTATTTCGAAAATGAGTCTTGCTAAATTAGGCGAAAATATCATCCCCGAATTAAGGGAATTCCTAAATGAAAAATTGGATAAAATTGCCGCAAATGAGGCGTATATTCCGGAAATGTCACGGAATCTATTGGCCTTAGGCATGCGATATGATACTTATATAGGTCTTTCCGAACAAGCACTAATAATTAATGCTCAATATATTGATGAGGGAGCAAAAGAGCGACATATCGAGATAATTGCAACCGGTATTGTTCTTTGGAATCTTATTGCGTGCAATTTGCAAAAAATCGACATGGTGGAACAACTACCGTACTCGCAAGAACGCATCACAAACCTAAAGAAATCCGAAAAGGAAATTATGCGCGTTGAAGTTATTTCAAAAGGCACGATTAAATATGATGAGATTAAGGATAACGGCGTTTTTGAAAACCGCGTTTCGCTTTATAAACTTCGAATCTCGTTTGTCATTGCTCAAGTAATATTTGTGATTGGCGCCATTATCGGGTTTTCAGTTATGATGTCGAATTATGGAACTAACCCAATTCCAGGTTTAATAATTTTTGGCGTATTTGCTATCTTGTTTCTTGGCGCATATAT
>JBAYBO010000011.1:0-25471 GCA_041669225.1 Bacilli bacterium
AAGAATCGTCAGTTACTTAAAAGATAGCCCACTTCGATACAAGGCCAAGCTCGTATTGATGAAGACATGATATAATGGTAGCCAGTTCAATAGGGTTTGGTCCAACCTATTGGGGGAAGTACATCAAAGCCCTTTAAAGGGCTTTTTTTAATTGTTAATTTCGAACGACTATATTTTAATATAACGATTTGAAAACACTTATTACTTGTGCGACTTACTATTCATTTATATAAATGAGGTTGAAAGGTCGCTACTTAAATTATATAATCTTAAAAGAATATCTTATCAAAGGAGGACCTTGATGAATTTGTTAAAGAAATACGGCCCTTATGTCGCAATTAGTCTAATTGTCATGGCGCTTGGTTTTCTATTTCTCCCTTATATACGCACGGGATCCAATAACATGTATTACGCAATTGGTTATGAAGCAATTTTTAACATTAAAGAAAGCGCGATTCCCTCAACAGTAACCAATAAAGGCGGTCCGTCAGTGATGCTTATATTGGCGTTTGTTCTAATGACTTTGGCGCTCATTGGACTTCCGTTCCACCGCAAGGATCCTGTTATAGCGTTTCTTGCCGGTATCGCTTTAAGTGTTGCAGGAATAATTTTCTTTCTTGGCCAAGTTGTCCTTTTTATTAATTTGCGGGGTTCGGCGATTAACGGAACATTCGGCCTTTATCTAGTGGCTTCGCTCGTTGCTCTTGCCGCAGTTATCACAATGATATTAGGCATTCAAAATCTCAAAGAAGATCGACGACACAATAGTAATAGTGGCTATTCCTACATACGTAAGTAGCAGGAAAAGAATTGTTCAAAAGATTGCCAACTCGGCAATCTTTTATTTTATAAAAATTGTTTCTTTGTATTTGTTTGCTTTGCTTTTGAAATTTCGTTTCTTCGCATTTTCAGGAAGGAATAAAGTTGTTTTTCCGAAAGCGGTTATTTGAAGAAATTTGACATTACTGTTCTCTTTATAGATATATTTAAGAAATCCTCTTCTGACGAGCGTGGTTACAAGCGAGGTTAACTTGCGGCCTCGATAAGATAGAAGAGTCGCAAAAGTAGATGAAGAGGAAAACGCTTTCGTTTCGAAATCGTTAACGCCATTCAAAATTTTGGCAACTCCTTCGACACTCGGAAAAGCATTTTCTTGATTGAGATTAAGAATCGTATCCAGCACTTTAAGATGCGTTATCGAAACTCTAAAAGAAGAACTTCTGTTTTTCATATTAAAAATATTATCACATAACTTGTAAACATGACTTAATGTTTCTATAATAACGAACGTTATCTAATTATGGACAAAGATTTAAGAAACCAAATTGAAGCGACACTCAACAAAATTCGTCCTTTCATCCAACGGGATGGCGGAGATGTAAAATTTGTTGGTTTTGAAGACGGAATTATTTATATAGAAATGGCAGGAGCGTGTGCTGACTGCGCTTTTATTGACAACACAATTTCGGATGGTATCGAAATCATTCTCATGGAAGAAGTTCCTGGTGTCATTGCTGTTAAACAAGCGTTTGAAATGCCAGAATCTGCACGTATCGATAAATTTAATTAATATATTCCCGAATATATAAGTCCACAAATTTGTGGACTTTTAAAATAATTGTATGGTATTTGCGTAGTTTTTTTTACAAAAGAATGTTTTCAATTCGGTTTGCAACAACATAGCCTTCGCGGTTATAAACATCTTCGCGGTTATATAAAATGCGCTCACCATTTGGCTTAACAAACACCCCTCCGGCTTCCTCAACGACAATCTGACTTGCTGCAGTATCCCACTCTTTTGTCCCAGCTGATAGACGATAGGATATTTCAGCCAGTCCGCGAGCGATTCGACATGGTTTAATAGCACTTCCGTATGTTTTACGATATTTAATCTTGTCGCTATGTTTTTTGATCATTGCCAATTCTTCATCATTAACATGAAAACGGGAAGTCAAAACAGTTAACCCTTTTACTTTTGTATTAACATTAATCTTTTTGATGCGATGCTTTTTTTGATAATAACTACCGTTTCCCCTGGTTGCATAGTAAAGTTCGCGAGTTGCGGGTACAAGGACGACGCCAACAACGACTTCGTGTTTATAAGCTAAAGCAATATTCGTAGTAAATTCATCATTCTTATCAACGAAATCCTTCGTGCCATCAACGGGATCAACAATCCAAACATAATCATTGGTTAAACGGCTTTTATCATCACTTGATTCTTCAGTCAAAAAAGCGTGAGTTGGAAAAGCTTGTGAGATGACTTGACGAATTAATTCGTCAGCAAGTTTATCAGCAAGCGTTACAGGTGAGTCATCATCTTTAATTTCAACTTCAAAAGGCTTCTTATATATTTCCATGATTTTCTCACGGGCTTGGAGTACAGCTCTTATTGCGACATGCAATTCATTTTCCCACATTTTCGTTATTCTCCTTTGCAAGATAATCGAGGTCATTAACAATGGCCATCGCCTCTTGATATCCGCCTTTTTCCATTCTGACACCTGCGGCGTTAGCATGACCACCACCACCGTGTTTAACAGCGATATCTCGAATCGGAATACCATTGCTTCTTAGTTCGACACGAAGTCCGCCTAATTCGTTTTGAGTAAATAAGGCGAAGATGGGTGAACCTTGAATGTTCGACATCACATTTACCTGACTTGAGGCATAAGCGAAATTTAGTTCGAGGGGTAGATAGTCTTTTGATTCAGCATAACAGTAGACCACGCCGTTTTTCGTCTTCTTATAATGTGATAATAAGAATCCTTTATATTTAAGTTGGTTTTCCTGTGTTTGATAAATAATATCATAGATAGCTTTAGTTTCTAAGCCATAATCATATAACTTGCAAATAATTTCAAATGTTTCTTTTCGCGTCGGAGCGTAAAGAAAACGACCCGAATCGGTGACGATTCCTAAAAAGATGGCCTCAGCGGCTTTTTTTGTCAGAGAAATATTTTTTTCAAAAGCAAGCCGAGCGATGAGTTCCGCTGTCGCAATCACCCCGTGATCTATAATTTTTTGATAAGGAAAGGGATTACTTTCGTGATGGTGGTCGATTTTCACATAAGATGTCGCCATCGCAATACGCTGATCCTCAACTAAGGGGAAATCAGAAACATCAACGAGAATCGCCAATGAATTTTTAATTGTTTCATCATCAACACTATCCATTTCACCAAGATGACTAAATAAAAGAGGGATGCCACTTCCAATCGCGAATATTTTCTTCTTTGGATAAGCGGTTTGTAAAACTTCTCGTAAGGCAATTTGGCTTCCGTAACAATCTCCGTCAGGAAGAGAATGACCAAAAATAACGATCGAATCATGATTGTCGATTAGCGAAAAAAATGCTTTTGTATGTTCATTCATATGCTTCTCCTTGAATCAAAAAAGCCCCTCACGAGGCTTTTGATTTTTGTTATTCGGCTTTGCCGATACATCCAAAAACTTCACATTTGGCACGAACGACTTTGCGAATTCCCTTCATGCCTGGACCGATAATTTTTCGCGGATCATATGTTTTGCTATCATTTGCAATTACTTCGCGTGTGATTTTTGTCCATTCTTGCTGACATTCAGTATTAACGTTGATTTTACTCGTGCCGCGTTCGATTGCCATTCTAATTTGGAAATCAGGTATGCCTGAACCACCATGCAATACTAATGGAGTTTCCACGAGTAAATCACGGATTGCAGCCATTTCTTTAAATCCTAATTTAGGCTCACCTTTATAAGGACCGTGAACTGAGCCAAGGGCTGGTGCCAAACAATCAATTCCGGTTTCTTCAACCATTTTGACACACTCCGAAGGAATAGCATACATTGTTTCGGCAACGACATCATCTTCTTGACCACCAACACGACCCAATTCGGCTTCGACTGAAACGCCATATTGGCGAGCGTAGTCGACGACTTTTTTTGTCATGAGTATGTTTTCTTCAAGCGGGTGGTGCGAACCATCAATCATCACTGAAGTAAAACCAGCATCGATAGCTCTCGAGCAAGTTTCGTACGAACTGCCATGGTCTAAATGAATAGCCACGGGAACAGTAATATTTCGATCTTCGATATAACCTTTGACCATACCAACAATCGTGTTAAATCCACCCATGTATCGAGCGGCACCTTCACTAACTCCTAAAATAACCGGAGCCTTAAGTTCCTGAGCTTCTTCAAGAACAGCAGCAGTCCATTCTAAATTGTTAATGTTAAATTGGCCAACGGCATACTTCTCTTTTAATGCTTTTAAAAGCATTTCTTTCATACTAACTAGTGCCATAATATTATTCTCCTTTACTTATTTTAATACAAATCTTCGATTTTGACTTTATCATCGTCTTCTGAATCTTCGGGTTCTTCTTCGACATCGTCTTTTTCGCCGTCTTTTTCAATCTTTAAATATTCGATTTCTTCTTCGTCAATTTCTTCGGTTTCTTCAACATCGGTATAAACATCATTCATATCGATATGAACTTTATCAAAGGTGTGATTTTCGCGAAGATCCCAAAAATTATCGGTTAAGGCGACAAAACGACCATCAAGTGAGATGTTTGTATAGAAACGGCTGATTTGACCGCGCATTTTTTCTTTACTTAATTCAGCTTTGATGCAGACTGCTTCCCATAATTCATGAAAACTAATAGGTAGCTGTTTGGCTTCAGTAATGACCTCATAGGCGAGGTCGAGCATTGATTTTTCTGACATGTAATTCTCCTTGTTACATTTGTTCGGGAGCGTCAACTCCGAGGACGCTAAGAGCATTTCTCATAACGATTTGACTAGCCTTACAAAGGGCTAAACGCGATTGTGACAATTGAGGATTATCACGATCTATTACACGACATTCAGTATAGAAAGAGTGGGTTAAACCCGCTAGTTTCTGAATGTACGTTGCAACCTTATATGGTTCGCGAGTTTTGGCACAGCTTTCAATCGTAATTGGAAACTCTTGAAGGTGCTTCAGTAAATTAATTTCGGAAGACTCGCGAAGATTCTTAGCCGAAACATCTAGACCAATATCAGATCCTGTTTCTAGAAGCTTACAAAGTCGTGCATGAGCATATTGAGCATAGTAGACTGGATTTGACGAACTGCGTTCAAGAGCAAGATCATAATCGAAGTCGAGATGACTTGTTGCGGCTCTGGCGACAAAGAAATAACGTGTTGCGTCGACTCCGACCTCATCTGAAAGCTCGCGAAGAGTCACGGTCGTACCACCTCTTTTTGACATTTTCACTTCAACATCACCCTTCATCAGACGGACAACTTGAACAAGTTCAAAGTCAATAATTTCGGCAGGATAACCCTTCATCATAAGAGCGCTACGCATGCGACTTGTGTACCCATGATGATCCGCGCCTAAAACATCAACAAGCAAATTATATCCACGAGATAATTTTTCTAGGTGATAGGTAATATCCGGCATCAAATAAGTATATGATCCATCGCTTTTAACAACGGGTCGATCTTTATCATCAAGAAAGGCTGAGGTGCGAAGGTAAATCGCGCCATCATCGACATATGTAAATTCGCGATAGTCTTCCAGGGTCTTTTCGACTTTTCCGTCTTTTCTTACGTCTGTTTCGAAACTAAAAATATCGAAAGTCACCCGAAAATCTTCGAGATCTTTTTTAATTTTTTCGAGTTCTAAACGGATTCCCTCTTTTATAAAGATTTCAATATTTTGTGCATTATCGTTAAGGAGTTTATCACCATAAATATCTTTTACTTGCTTAGCGATATCAATCAAATCGAGACCGTGGTATCCGTCTTCCGGGACTTTGGCTTCATACCCAAATTCGTTGAGATAACGAGCACGTAAAGAGGCACCCATTTTATTGACTTGCACACCAGCATCATTAACGTAAAATTCTCTGATGATGTCATAACCTGCAAATTCATAAAGACGGCAAATCGCATCACCAATCGCCGCACAACGGGCGTGTCCGAGATGAAGATCACCAGTCGGATTAGCGCTGACAAACTCGACATTAATTTTTTGCTTTTTTGCTAAACCACGACCATAGTCACTATCTTGGTTAATAACGTCTTGGACGATTGCTTGAAGGGTTTTGAAATCAAGGAAAAAATTTAAAAAACCCGGTCCGGCAATTTCGATTTTATTAATCCCACTATGATCTATTTGTTCAACAATCTTCGCCGCAAAATCACGTGGCTTTTGTCCGATTTGTCTAGCGTATTGCAAAGCTGCATTAGTGGCATAGTCGCCTCTAGATTCATCTTTTGGATGTTCTAAAACAACCTCGTTTTCAGTAACTTCGAGACCAAGTTGTTTTAATGCTTGAGTGATTTTATTTTTTAATAAGGTTTCAATGTTCATATGTTTTTGTCAAGGTTATATTATACTTATACATTAGTATAATTCAATCTTTATCTTGGCTCAGGCGTCTGATGGTTTCCTCTTTGCCGAGAAATTTAATAATTTCTTCCAGTTCCGGACCCTTTTCCATACGGGTGAGCAAAAGGCGGATGGGGCGGTAGAAGTCCTTGCCGGATATGCCAATTTTTATCTGTAGATCACATATTTCTGATGAAAGGTTTGAAAAATCATCCTCAAGATTCAAAATCGATTGTTTGAAGGCAAAAATGACTGACTGAGACTGGCGATTTTGAATCGACTGTTGTTCACGCGGGGAGAAATCGGGGACATCAAGTAAAAATGGTGCGAGAAATTCTTCAATTTCCAGACCGTAATTTATTTGTTGCTTATAAACTTGAGCTAGCTTTAATAGATAATCGTCACTGTAAGTTTCGCTAAAAAAATTTCTAACAAACGTCCTAATAAAAGAGACATAATCAGCTGTCTTCATTTTCTTAATAAAAGAAGCATTTATTCTTCTCAACGTTTTGAGATCAAATAGTTGATGGTTTCGATGAATCTTTTTGATTTCAAAATCGTTTATCATCTCGTCAAGTGACTCGAAATGATTTCCGGTTTCTTCTCCGATATCTAATTGATAAAGATAACTACAAATGGCCTCAGACAAATACCCTTCATTTTGAAGCTTCAATAAAATGTCTTCTTCATTAGCGTAATTGCTTCTAATGCCGGGAAGGTGAATAAAGGCGGGCAGCGTCCAGTTAAATGCCTGATAAAGAGCGATATATCTACCTAAATTTGGGAGGTCATCAATTTCGAAAACAACGTGCGTAATATTCATCAAGTGGTCGTCAACCATCGCTGAGAATTCAGCGGTTGGAGAGCCATTGCCATTAACAATAATCCAGTCGTTTAGATTCAGTTTGTCATGCGCTATCTTGCCGATGCGCAAATCATTAATTTCATTATCTCCAATGGAGCTCATTTTATAATAGATTGCTGATCGAATTTTGTTAATCTCATTTCCTTTTTCTTTTGGTGGTATCTTCTTATAAGCTTTTCCCATCGCCAGTAAACTTTCAATATAGCGATGATAAATATCTAGACGCTCATTTTGAACATAAGGTGAGTAATTAGGATTGGGATTTAAAGGTGATTCATCGGCGATTAAACCTAACCAATTTAGGTCTTCAAGCGCAAAGAGCTCTATGTCTTTTTGATTTTCTTCGATTTGGTGGATGTTGTCGAGGCGAAACAAAAAAGTACCACGCATCTTTTTGGCTATCAAATATGAAATATATGCTTTGCGAAGTTCATTCAAAGTTAAGTGTTGGCCACTTTTTGAACTAAACCTGAGACGTGATGGCACAGTTTATATCCTCTTGAGTAAAACGACAGCGACCGCTCGTCCGGCTTCACCGCGCCCCACCGCATCAAGACCTTCATTTGTCATCGCTTTTATTGAAACGAGATTATCCTTGATTTCCAAAGTTTGTGCAATGTTATTAATCATCATCGGAATATAAGGCGACAGACGAGGTTTTTCTAAGGAAATTGAAATGTCGACGTTCGCCACTTCATAATCTTTTTCTCTCAAAATTTTATACACCTTTTGAAGTAACAAAATGCTATTGGCACTTTTATATTTGCCGTCGGTGTCGGGGAAATGAACGCCAATATCGCCAAGAGCAAGAGCACCCAATAGGGCATCCATCAGTGCGTGCGAAACGATGTCGGCGTCACTATGGCCAAGCAAACCTTTTTCAAACGGAATTTTTACTCCCCCTAAAATTAATTCACGACCAGCAACGAGACGATGGATATCTTCACCATAACCAATTCTAAACATAGTTTATTCTCCTACACATTAAATCTAAAAAACATGATATCTCCATCTTTAACAAGGTAGTCACGGCCTTCGATACGAAGCTTTCCAGCTTCTTTAACTGCCAATTCACTGCCAAGATTAAATATGAACTCATAACAATACACTTCGGCTTTAATAAAACCTTTTTGAAAATCAGTGTGAATTACTCCGGCGCATTGTGAAGCACTCATTCCGTTTTTATACGTCCAGGCTTTACATTCATCGGCGCCAACGGTAAAAAAGGTCGCTAAGTCGAGGAGGCGATATGTCGCCCGAATGACTTTATCAAGACCTGATTCACTAGCTCCCATTTCTTTAAGAAATTCAACACGATCAACTTTCGAAAGAAGGGAAAGCTGATATTCGATTTCACAAGAAATAGGGATGACTTGCGCCTTTTCCTGATCGGCGACGCGAACAACTTCTTGATAATGCATAGCATTATTTAAATCTGCATAATCTTCTTCGCTTACGTTAGCGACATATATCATTGGTTTCAACGTTAGAAGATGAAAGTTTTTATTGGCGTAAGCAATTTGTTCGCTACTCAAAGACACGTTGCGAACAGATATACCTTGATTAAGAGCATCTTTCACAACTGATAAAATACTCATTTCAAATATTGCGTCTTTATCCTTGGCTAATCGGGCTTTGTTCTCTACCTTAGCAATCCGCTTTTCGATGGTGTCCAAATCCGCTAATGCTAATTCGAAATTAATCGTTTCGATATCTCGTTGTGGTTCAATGGTGTTTTCGACATGAATTATTTCGCTTGATTCAAAACAACGAACCACTTGGACGATGGCATCACATTCGCGAATGTGAGCTAAAAACTGATTGCCGAGTCCCTCTCCTTTGGAGGCACCGCGAACGAGTCCGGCAATATCGTAAAATTCAAACGTTGCATGAATTGTTTTTAAAGGTTTAAAAAGATTTGATAAAAAGTCGAGGCGTTCATCAGGAACGATTACCACACCAGTGTTGGGTTTGATGGTCGCAAAGGGATAATTTGCCGCTTCAACTTGCGAATTCGTAATCGCATTAAAAAGGGTAGATTTTCCGACATTTGGTAGACCGACGATTCCGGCTTTTAATGGCATTAATATTCACCTACAATCATTGATAAGCATTGTTATTATATAACAAGTAAAGATAGATAGTAAGAAGGTAAAGAAAAAGCCCTAATATGTTAGGGCTTACCTGTTCAATGACTTAATTTGTAACTTAAATCTTCTTGATGTTCGCGGCTCTTAAGCCACGAGCAGATTCCTCAACATCGAATTCTACTTTTTCGCCAACTTCAGCGGTCTTGTAGTCCTCCATGACTAAGGATGAATAATGGAAAAAGACGTCTGAGCCTTCATCGGTGTGAATAAAGCCGTAACCTTTTTCCTTATTGAACATTTTGACTGTTCCCTTCATGAAATCCTAACCTTTCTTATAATAACACTTGTGAGTCACTTAACTCACCGCCATATAATAACATTCAAACGAGAATTTATCTATCTTTTTTTAAATATTTCCTACGTTTGATTTTTTGCCCTTTTCGTCTTGAATATTGTTTTTCAAATGCATAATAACTCGCTCCATAAGCGATAAATATAGAAAATGCTAGAATCGAAAGCAACGGACGATAATCAAAGATGTAAGGTATGTTTGTACCAATATACCCAGCGATAACATGAGTAATCATATAATCAACAATCAAGATTTGAATGCCAGACAGAAAAAAAGCAAAAGAGGATACGATTATTCCACAAACGATATAAGATTTTCTGATTGTGGCTTTCGGTAGCCCAAGATAATCAAACAGAAGAATGTCTTTTCGATTTTCTTCAATCGTGACAAACATGACGATAAAGAAAAGAAAAAGCGACGTTAAGACAGCGAGGCTCGAAAAGGCAATAAGGACAATTTGAATAAAAAACATTGTCTCATCTAGACCGGTACTGATGGTTTTCATCGGGTTATAAAAATCATATTCAGAATATCGCTTATTCAATCTTGCTATCATTTGTTCCTGATCGGTTTTACTTTTTAATTCAAAAATGACATGTTTGGGGATTAGTTCAAAGGCACTGACACCACCTTTAAGATGGAAGAAGCCAACGCTCCAATATGGGCGATGATGAAGTGTGTTTTTATTACCTCGCGTGACGCCTGTGATAGTAACTTCAACTAACGAATAATGTTTTTCAAAGCGATCGTTATCATAGGCGGTATTTGCATAATTAACCGCAATTTGCAGCTTTTTGCCGACAATTTCGTTTGGTGATAATAGTTCATGTGCAAATGTTTCAGACACTGCTATTTGATCTAAGTTCGATGGTTTTACCCCATAGATTATCTCGTCAACATTACTTGAAAAGCTTACTCCTCCGCTCATGCTTGTTTGAACATTGCCTTGAAATACGCCCGGTGGAGGTTCAAACATTACGTTGTCATTTTCAGAGGCAATTAAGCTGTCAGCATCAATGGCTTTTTCAATCTGCGTTTCGCTTAATGAGACAAATATATTCTTGGCAAAACCGGCTAAAAATGAATTGGGATGATAATAAAAACCGCCATCGGTTGCAAATATGTAATTGTCAATTTTGTTCTCATTTTTCAAGATCTTAGGAAGATTTGATGTGTCGATGCTTTCTTTATCGACGTGAAAAACGAGAAGACGATTTGATAAACATGGACCGCTAAGAGGGCAGAGAGTCGGATTATAATCAAAACCGGCTAATTCAAAAACAAAATCTCTTAATGGTTTTTCAAAAGATGCAATTTCAAGAAAGGATTCGGAATTTCCATTTGTCACCAAAAAATAGCATTTTGCCATTTGCCAAGGAAATTCAATATTTCCGTTATCAACACTAGGTATACGCATTTTTTCCTGAAAAACATATTCACTCCACAAATGATTCGTGTGAAATATATAGGGAGCTTCACTTTCCACCACGCCACTTAGATAAAATACTTGTTCATCTTCATACTGCCAATCAATATTGGCAATTCCAAAGGTTATAAGGGGATGAGTATTATCTATATATTCTCCGAGCGAAACATAATTTCTCTCTATTCTTAAAGAATAGCAAATACCGACCATTTCATTATATGGAAGACCAATAACAACCTCATCATTTTCTAAATGAGTTTGTCTACGAGGAAAAACGTTGTAGCTTTTGCCAAGCTCATCAAGCCATCGAAAATCATTGATCTGTCGCGAAGTAAAACGAGGCAGAATAATCTTGTGTGCTGTCGAAGAAAGAAAAAACTCATCGCGGTCGTGAAAAAACGACTCAAAATTGACAGCATAAGAAACACCGATACCATTAATCCAGGTACTATAAGTTTCTGAAATCTTTGTTACATTTTCATAGCTTGCGCTAAAAGCGTTTATCGGAGTATCACTTTCATCACGTTTCGACATGACAATCATCCCATCATCAATTACTTTAGAAAAACCATCAACAATTCGCTCCTGAATAGAAGATGACATGATTATCGATAAGCCAATGCCTAATAACCCAAGCGACATCATGCCATTATTAAGAAGAACTCGGTATTTCTTTGTTTTGATAATCGATAAAGCCCGGCGAAACATAGTTTTAAATGGCATGCGAGGCTTTTCACTGCTTTTACGAATCTGCGGAATAATTATTTTTTTCTTTAGACAAGGATTGTCATATTTCTGGATGCTAGTCACGACTCCGTCAAGCAAATTTATTTTATAATCGGAATAACGAGTAACGAGTTTTTCATCGTGAGAAACGACAATCACAAGTCTTTGGGCGGAAATGGTTTTCAAAATACTCAAAATGTTAATGGCATTAGCCTCATCAAGGGAACCAGTAGGTTCATCGCAAAGAATTATCGCCGGATTATTGATGAGAGATCGCGCAATCGCGACACGTTGTTTTTCTCCTCCGGAAAGCAAGTGGACTCGTACGTCTTTTTTTGTGCTTAATCCCACTAAATCCAAGATTGTCGAAAGGTGGCGATGCTTGATACTTGTTTCATCATTTGAAAGCACATCAAGAGGAAGGAGTAAATTATCCTTCACAGTATCAACTTCGAATAGACGAAAATCTTGAAAGACATAGCCAACATTCAAAAGCCGAAATAAACTTCTTTCCCCATCATCAAAAAGATTGATTGAATTGTTTTTGAAAAGGTAGTCACCTTCGTAATTCGCATCGATACCGGCAAGAATATTTAAAAGCGTCGTTTTACCGCAACCAGATGGACCGACAATTGCAATTAGACCGGTTTTAGAAAATTTATACGAAATTCCATTTAGCACTTTCCGCTTTCCGTATTGTTTAATTAACCCATTAATTCGAATCATGATTAGTTTTCTCTAAGCTCGTCAGCAAGTGATAACCCTTTATAAAAACGGAGGGGAAGATAAGTAAAAATCAATGTGCATATGTACACTAAAGTTAAAACAACAAAAATTAAGAAAAATGGTATGTTCAGAATTGATGAATAAGGAATGGCAATCAGATTTTTAAACATATAATGTTTATAGAAGAAATTATTCGCTAATATCTGGATACTATATGCGATAGCCAAAGAAGCGATTGAAGCACTAACTGTTATAAGCATTGTCTCGTAAAAAAAGATATCGAAGATACATTTTTTATTGGCACCTAGACAAGTCAAAATCGCTGACTCTTTCTTCTTGGAAACATAATTGGAATAGGAACCAATTGCCATAATTGAGCCAGTCCCAAAAAAGGCAATAACAATAAAAATTAGCATTGAATAAAACGCCGCTTCCGTCAACTCTTGATAGGTATTTTGTATCATTATTGCTGACGATTCAAGAGAGATCATTGATTCGCTTTTTTGTAAGGTTTCCGATAGGGTGGCAATACTTTCAACTTCATTGTTATCAAGGACAAAGACATTGAGCCCGTAATTTGTTAAGTAGTGATTATCATCAATAAGACTAAAGATGTTTTGACATGTGATATCGGTGTTAAAATGGTTACTCAAGTCTTCTAAATGTTTATCTTCAAGTACGTTTTCAAGGGCGATATGAGAATAAAATATCTTTGATGTATTAAGAAAAGCTAACTCTTCAAAAATTCCGCTTATTTCAAGTTCGATACTAAGCATAAATAGATCATTGATAATTGTTCCAAATGAATCGTTAATAGCTATTTTTGTTTCAATTTCAAGGGTGATTTTCTCTCCGATTAAATTTTTTGTTTCATCCGCAATTGATAGAGCAAATGTCTTATTAATAGCAACCTTTTCAAGATCTTCTTCTCGAGGGATGCTTCCTTGAACTAAAAGTGAACTTTTCTCCTGTAAATGATGATAACTATATACTGGCGAAAATAGCGCGCTATCAATTCGCTTCTCGTTAAAATATAAACTATGGCTTCCCGGGAATAATTTTGAATAGTCATTTGTGATTATCGCTGAAGAAATGTTTGTATCAACAAAACCTAAATCCTCGCGACTTGGTCTAGAGAGTTTAACAAGGGAAAGAGGTGATGAATTATTGCTTACGCTTTCTTTTTTAACCGCTTTAAATAGTGAAGAATCGATAATGTTTTTTTGCGCATTCTCAACAACTTGAATAGCCCCATAATAAAAACCGGTCGCAAGAAGAAGTGAAGAAAAACTAATCAGAGTAGAACAAAATAAGATGATATTTTTAATCATGTCATCGCGAAGATATGATTTTGCTATTTTTCCCTTCCAACCATCAAAAATCATCAAAATCCTAATTCAAGAAAATATCAGATACGATTTGTCCGTCTTTAACTTCGATGTGACGTGTCGCATATCGACGAGCGAGTTCGAAATCGTGTGACACGACAATAACAAGCCGTTCTTGGGAAATTTCTTTGAGCATC
The DNA here is from genome assembly GCA_041669225.1 of Bacilli bacterium. Lineage (GTDB taxonomy): Bacteria > Bacillota_I > Bacilli_A > RFN20 > CAG-826 > UBA1424. Next base: position 14,075 of record JBAYBO010000011.1, read on the forward strand.
GCCAGAGTTTTGTTGGCGTTTTCTTGATCAAGGGCGCCGGTTGGTTCATCAGCTAAGACAATCGATGGATTATTAATAATGGCTCTTAAGATGGCAATCCGCTGTTTTTCTCCACCCGAGAGTTGTCCGACTTCTTGTGAATACATTGAATCAAGGTTATAAATAGCGAGTAATTTTCTTCCCGTTTCATAAGATTTTGTTATTCCTCGACCGTCGATTAGTAATGGCAGAACGACGTTAAACAACACGCTTTGTTTATCAAACAAATTGTATTGCTGAAAAACAAAACCGACCTCACGGTTTCGATAAGCGCAAATATGCTTTTCGTTCATTGCATCAACAACTTTGTTCTTATAAAGAATATGTCCTTGTGATGGTTTTAGTACTCCGGCGATTAGATTTAACAAGGTTGACTTACCTGAACCAGATTTACCGGATAAGAGAACGAACCCTGATTTTTCAAATGCTAAATCAATGTTTCTTAAAACCGGAAAATCACGTCCACCTAATGAGAATACTCGGCTTATATTACTAATTTTTAAAATTGGTGCATCCATTACTCACCAATATATAAGTCAGTGCTTTCGAAAAAGCTTAAATTATTTTTTTAAGATGATTAATTTTTCTTCGTGACTCAACACTTTTCTAATGCGTTTATTAAAATCATAACGTGACAGCATAATAATGTTTCCACAGCCAAGGCACATCATCTTTATATCGGCGCCGACACGGATAATCTGAAAACGCTTCGTTCGCTCCGCGCAGGGATGCTCCTTTTTCATTTCGACTATGTCGAATAATTGATAATCGATTACTTTCATATTAATATGGTAAATCTTCCATTAAAACGGCCGAAGGAATTTTAGGAAGCCCCGGCATTGTCAAAATATTACCAGTTAGGGCAACGATGAAGCCGGCGCCTGATGATAATGAAAGCTCACGAATAGTAATTGTATATCCTTCGGGAGCACCCACCACTTCGGGATTATCGCTCATCGAAAGAGGGGTCTTAGCCATGCAAACAGGAAGAAATTCGTATCCTAACTGTTTAAACTTAGCGATTTGTTGTTTGGCAAGATGCGAATATTCGACCTCACCAGCGCGGTAAATTTGCTTACATATCTTCTCGATCTTCTCTTCAATTGATAGTTCGAGTTTATATAACGGTTTATAAAATGAAGGCTCATTTTCTAGCATGTTAACAACTTTTTGAGCCAAATCCACCGCTCCTTCTCCACCTTTTAAATAGCCATCAAGAAAACTAACGACATAACCATTATCGGCACACCATTTTTCTAAAGCAGCGATTTCGCTTTGATGATCGCTGGCAAAATGATTGATAGCAACGATAGAAGGAACGCCAAATTTTTTAATGTTTTCCAGATGAACTCGAAGATTGCTCACGCCTTTAAGCATAGCTTCGACATTTTCTTCATTGATTTTTTCAAGAAGCTGCCCCCCGTGCATTTTTAAAGCTCTCAAGGTCGCCACCATCACCACTCCGTCAGGTTTTATCTCGCTATAACGGCAAGCGATATCGAAAAACTTTTCAGCTCCTAAATCAGAACCAAAACCTGCTTCCGTAATCGAGATGGGGGCTAATTTACGCGATAGTTTTAAGGCGATAAGGGAGTTACAGCCATGCGCAATGTTAGCAAACGGTCCGCCATGGATAAGAACAGGATTGTTTTCAATTGTTTGAACGAGATTAGGTTTTAAGGCATCCTTCATCAGTTTCATAATCGCATGTGAAATTTTTAAATCTTCCACTCGCACCGGTTCATCATCGAGATTGTAGGCGACGATGATTTTTTGAACGCGTAAACGAAAATCCTCAGCATCATTAGCAAGGCATAAAATTGCCATTAATTCGGAAGCGACGGTAATCACGAAGCTTTCTTTTCGCTCCACGCCATTTTTAGGACCGCGACCGATGATGATTTCTCGTAAGGCGCGATCATTCATGTCCATCGCTCTTTTCCAGACAATACGTTCAGGATTAATTTTTAATTCGTTACCCTGAAATATATGATTATCAATGACAGCGGCAATTAAGTTAATGCTAGAAGTAAGGGCATGCATATCACCCGTAAAATGAAGGTTAATATCATCACGTGGGTCTATGGAGGCTAAACCACCACCAGTTGCACCGCCTTTGATGCCAAAGACGGGACCAAGTGAAGGCTCACGAAGTGAAAGCATAGCCTTTTGATTAATTTTCGCCATTCCTTCAGCAAGGGCGATTGAAGTTGTTGTTTTTCCTTCGCCGGCTTTGGTTGGGGTAATAGCAGTAACGAGCACAAGCTTACCATCAGGAACATCCTTTAAATATTCAAAAATAGATGTATCAATTTTAGCTTTATATTTGCCATAAGGTTCAAGATAAGAATTTGGTATACCAGCAATTTTGGCAATTTCATCAATTTGCAAAAGGGGCATCTTTGCACCTCCGATTTCTTACATATAAAATATTAACTTAAGTTAGGCCAATTTTGTATCTTTTCTAAACAGTAAAAAGCAAGAGCAAGACCGGCTGCGGAAGGAACGTTCATGACAGAGGCAAGAACGGGACCTTTAATGATTGGTTTTTCTAATGAATAGACGACAGGAACGCGTGAAAGCTCAATTTTTTCCTTACGCATTAGCGTGCGCATTTTTTTGGCGAGAGGATCTGTTTCGGTTTTTTCTAAATCCGTAATGCGAATTGCTGTCGGGTCGAGGCGGTTAGCCATACCAAGAGATGAAATAAATGGAATGCCTTGACGAAGAGCAAACTTGATTAGTTCAACTTTTGCCTTGGGCGAATCAATCGCATCGATAATAAAATCGATATTAGCAACACTAAGCATATCAAGCAGCTCACGATTAACCTTACTGGCAACAATTCTTACTCTTATCTCTTTGTGAATCGCTTGGATTCTATTCTTGGAAGCCTCAACTTTTAGCATTCCGATGTCGCTACTCACAAAAAGAATCTGACGGTTTAAATTTGTAATATCAACAACATCAAAATCAACAATAATAAAATTACCGATTCCAGAACGAGCGAGACTTTCCAAAGCTGTTCCTCCGACACCGCCTAAACCACAAACAAGGACTGTTTTATCCTTAAAAAGTTTAATATTTTCTTCGCCAATTAATGAGGCGGTACGTTCAAGACGCTTATCCATTTTTGCTTATTCTAATAATATCATCGACACTTTTGATCCAATGCATATCAAATTGATGTCGAACGAAAGTAATTTGTCGCTTCACATAGTGCCGAGTGTTGGTAATTATATCGTTTATCGCCTGTTCCTTTGTGATTTTACCTAAAAGGTAAGAAATCGGCTCTTTGTAGCCAATTGCATGAAAGGCTTGCTGCTCATTTCCATATTTATGGATGAGATTTTTTACTTCATCAAAAAGTCCATCGTTTATCATTCGCTGAACGCGTTCGACAATTCTTAGATACAAATCACCACGGTCAAAATCGATACCAAAAAAGAGTGTTTTATAAAGGGGGACGGAGTCTTTCTTAATTGGAATATCAGATTTTTTAATACCTTGGGCGTGATAAATCTGAAGGGCCCTTAAAACGCGGTGACGATTATTATAATGTATTGTTTCGGCGGCTGCTAAATCCACAGTTTTCAAAACGCCATGTAGTTTCTTATTTTCTAACTTATCATACTGCGACATGTCAACGGCTGGTTCTTCTTTAAAATGATAATCATAAAGAGCGGCTTTAATATAAAGTCCGCTGCCACCAAGCATGATAATGGGAATATTCTTCGCCAGGAGATCTTCGATGATGATGCGAGTTTCTTTTTGATAACGGGCTATTGAATAATTCTCATCGACATCAACAATTTCAAAAAGATGGTGTTTAATACCTTCAAAATCTTCTTCTTTTGGTTTGTTTGTCCCAATATGCAGCTGACGATAAACGTGAAAGGCATCAGCGTTAATTATTTCGCCACCGATACGTTTAGCTAAATCTATCGCAATGCGATCCTTGCCGGTGTTGGTTGGTCCAGTAATCACATAAATCATGATTTTATTATATTGCAAAGCGTTGAAAAATCATCGCTATTCAAGCAAATCAGCAATATTTTTTAGAAAATCATACAATTCTATTTGTAAATTTGTGAAATTGGCAACCATGGGATGGGCCTCATATTTGGAAAGAAATCTTTCATATTCAGATTTCTTCTTGGCGTGTTCTTCCTCGTCTCCCATGCTTAGTGACAAGGCAACTTGAGCGTTGTTAACTTTATTTTTCAATTGTTTAATTTGTTCATCATGAATGATTAAATCCCGAACTCGGAAATATTCTTTCACGATTTCGTCATTCATAATTTCTTGTTGTAAGGAATTTAAGGCATCGCTTAACTTATTCATTTACTAGTTCTCCGATTAACGAATAAACGTGCGATTTCAAGATACGAATTCGAACAATTTTTCCAATTAATGATTCGTCCCCTTTAAAATGTACGAGTTTGTTCGTCTCGCTATAGCCGGAAAGAACTGATTTATCTTTTTTACTCCAGCCATCGACGAGAATATCATAAATACCGCCAACCATAGCCAAAGATGATTTTGCTATTGTTTCTTCGAGAGCTTGAGTGAGTATTTTAAACCGGGCAGATTTTTCTTTTTTGCTTACGCTATCGACCAGTCGTGCGGCCGGCGTCCCTTTGCGAGGCGAATAAATAAAAGTAAAGGCACTTTCATAGCGTACTTCTTTAACTAGTGAAACGGTTTCCATAAACTGCTCTTCAGTTTCATTTGGAAAACCAACAATAATATCGGTACTAATATGGACATCAGGAAGTTCAGCGCGGAGCTTAGAAACTATTTCTAAATACTTTTCTCTCGTGTATCGGCGGTTCATCATCCTAAGAATATCGTTATTTCCACTTTGAACGGGCAAATGGACATAGTTCATAAGGTTATCGTGTCTTTTCATGACAGCGATAATATCATCGCTAAAATCAAAGGGATGGGATGTCAAAAAACGGAGACGAGGAATTTTTAAATTTGCCACTTCTTCAAGAAGAGAGGCAAAAGATATATTCGAATCTTTTGCATCTTTTCCATAAGAATTAACATTTTGCCCGAGTAAGGTAATTTCTTGATAACCTTTTTTAACTAACTCCCGGCATTCTGAAATTATCTCATCAAAGGGGCGACTACGTTCCTGACCGCGTGTGTAAGGAACGATGCAATAAGTGCAAAATTTATCGCAGCCATAGGAAATATTAACAAATGCTTTATGTTTTGAATTTCGCGTTGATGGTAATTTTTCGATAATTTCCTGGGGCCGAGCCAAAACATCGACTACACGACACGATTCACGAAGATGAATATCAATTAGTTCGATAATCTTATGAATATTATGCGTTCCGAGAATAATATCAACTTGATGATATTTCTCGAGTAGTAAATCGATAACATGTTCTTGCTGACTCATGCATCCAGAAACGGCGATAACAAGATTCTTGTTTTCAGTTTTATATGCTTTGAGAGTTCCCAATTCACCGAGAACTTTATCCTCAGCATTTTCACGAACGGCACACGTATTGAGCATGACGAAATCGGCCGACTTTACGTTGGGTGCCTTCCTAAATCCTGCTTTTTCTAAAATAGCGGCAATAACTTCTTCGTCACGCATATTAGCCTGACAGCCATAAGTGCGAATAAAGTATGTTTTGTCTATAGCAAACTCACGGACAAGTTCGCTGATAAAAGGCGTGTAGTCATGAATGGGTAACTTCTTCTGACGAAGGCGGACTTCACTTAAATCAGGCTTTGAAAGAATTTTTGACTTAGCCATCATTACGTTCACTTTCAATTATGTAAATTGGAAATATTTCTTTAGCGATTTTTGTATTATTATCAATATCTATAACAACCGCGGATAATTGCGACTGATCGCCATCATCAAGTTGGAAAATATCATCCTTACCAAATAAAGTGCGATTGATAACTTCTTCCTTTTTAAATCCAATCACACCATTATAAGCTCCACACATACCGACATCGCTGATGAAGGCGGTCTTGTTGGGAAGAAGACGATAATCACGCGTTTGAACATGCGTATGTGTTCCAAGAATCGCACTGACCTGACCGTCAAAAGCATAAGCGAAAGCAATTTTTTCTGCTGTCGCTTCGCCATGAAAATCAACGATGTGGATTTCATCTTCAAGCCTTTCGGCGAGAAGATCTTTTAAAGCATAATAGGGATGATTAACTTCCTCTTTCATGAAGGCCGTCGCCAGTAAATTGGTGACACGAACCTTAGTGCCTTCAACATCAAAAACAACGCTGCCTGAACCACCGAGCGGTTTCAAAATATTTAGAGGACGAACCAAACATTCGGCCTCATTTATATAGCGGCGAATATCGCTTTTTGTCGCATAGTGATTACCAAGAGTAATCGCATCGATGCCGGCGTCAATCAGTTCGTTATAATGCTTTTCTATTAAGCCCTTGCCATGAGTAACATTTTCGCCATTAGCGATGACGAAATCAATCCGATACTTTTCGACAAGTTCGTCCAAATGTCGTTTGACGACTTGCCGACCATTACGGCCGACAATATCGCCGAAAAAAAGAATTCTCATTAATTTATATGCTTTCTATCTCGTAATTATTTCGCGGTTTCAACAGCCCGATACTCGCGGATAACCGAAACTTTAATTTGTCCCGGATAAGTGAGTTCGTTTTCAATTTTCTCGCGAATGTCACGAGCAAGTTTATAAGCGGCAAGATCATCAATTTTATCAGGAATAACCATAACTCTTACTTCGCGACCGGATTGCATCGCATACGATTGGTAAACGCCTTCATATGATTTGCATAGGGTTTCTAATTTTTCAATGCGCTTAATGTAGTTTTCAACCGTTTCACTGCGGGCACCTGGACGGGCAGCTGATAAAGTATCGGCGGCAGCCACGAGATGCGAGATGACAAATTTTGGTTCGACATCGCCATGATGGCTTTCAATCGCGTTGATAACAACTTCCGGTTCACCATATTTTTTAGCTAAACGAACACCAATTTCAACGTGTGAACCATCAATTTCGAAGTCCATTGATTTTCCAATATCGTGTAGCAAGCCAGCGCGTTTGGCCAAGTTTTGATCAAGTCCGAGCTCGACCGCCATAATACCGGCTAGATATGCAACCTCTAAAGCGTGATCATAGGCATTTTGTCCATAGCTAGTGCGATATTTTAAACGGCCAACATACGTAAGTAATTCTTTATTAATACGGGGCAATCCGAGTTTAAAGGCGGCGTCTTCGCCAGCCTTACGAATTGATTCATCGACTTCGACTTTAACTTTTTCAACGACTTCTTCGATGCGACCAGGTTGAATACGGCCATCTTTAATAAGTCTTTCCAAAGTTAGTTTAGCGATTTCGCGGCGAATTGGATCAAAGCAGGAAACGGTAATAACTTCCGGAGTGTCGTCGATAATTAAATCGACGCCGAGAAGTTGTTCAAGAGAACGAATATTACGACCTTCACGGCCAATAATGCGCCCTTTCATTTCATCGCTTGGAAGCGCCACGGCAGAAACAGTTCTTTCGGTCGTAACTTCTTGCGAATACTTGTTGATGGCAAGGCCAATTAATTCGCGAGCTTTCTCCTGCGCCGTTTCTTTAGCTTCATCTTCTTTGTTTTTAATAAAAGCGGCGATTTCTCTTGTTAGTTTGCTTTCAACTCTTTGAAAAATTTCTTCGCGTGCTTCATTGACTGAAAGCTGAGCGACTTTTTCCAATTCCTCGATAATTGAGTCAATTTTTTCTTGAAGAATCTCTTCTTTATGCTCGGTTTCTTTCAGCCGGCGATTAAGAGTTTCACTTTTTTCCTCGATAACGTTTTCCTTGGTAATTAATTGAGCGTCGCGACGATCGATATTCGCTTCGCGTTGTGAAAGCTTATTATCTAAAACGAGATACTCCGCTTTTCTTTCTTTCAATTCCTTTTCGGTTTCGAGCTTCATCTCATAGGCGATTTGTTTAGCGTCAATTTGAGCCGACTTAATTGTGTGTTCAGCCTTAATTTCTGCATCGCGAATAATTTTATCGGCTTTTTTACTCGCGCTTTTTGCTCGCAAGGCAGGAACGATAAAAACAAGCATAATACCGATTCCAAGTCCTCCGAGAGCCGCAACAATGATCAAGATAGTGGCTAATATTGGATCCATAATGTTTTACCTCCTTAATTAGTGTTTATTGATTACGGAATGTTTTTCCTACGGAAAGATAGGAAAAAAACTGTCTAAAATGGCTATTATTACCTAAAACGTGGCATTAAAAGCGCCGAATCGTTTATTTAATAACGGATACTATCCGATAAGAGAGACTACAAAGAATCTATGGTAATAAGTATCTTTCGATACAAAGTTATTTTAGCAAAAGCGAGTAAGAAATAAAACAAAGAATGCTTTGAAAGCAATATTGATATGAAATCGAATGTTTTTTACTTCAGTGGTGAAGATTTTTTTCTGATCGAAACGAACATATTGTTCCATCAAAGCGGTCTTTTTCTTCGTTTTGTAGGTATTATCAAAGATAAATTGAAACAGGTCGTTCTTATCGTGAAAATGTATGTATGGTCACAAATTTAAAAATCGCACGACAAAGAAAAGGACTTCGACAAAAAGAACTTGGAGATTTAATTAACCTTAGTTCTAAGACGATTAGCAATTATGAAGCAGGCATTCGCGATCCTGATATCAAGACGTTAATCAAAATCGCACAAGTTCTGGAAGTGACAATCGATTATCTTGTCGGATTGGAACAAAAAACTCTTGTCGAGCAAATCCGGGAACGAATTCATGAATTAAATCGAGAAGAGTTGGCTGATATATTAAGTGACTACATTGAAGTAATTGCCAAGATAAAATAAAACTATTCGGCGATACTTGATTTCAATTTAGTGACGAGTTCCTTCATAACGGTCTCGTTTTTCTTTAAAAATTCTTTAGCTGTCTCGCGTCCCTGTCCGATTCTTTCGCCGTTATATTCATACCATGAACCAGCTTTTTTTATAAGACCCATGTCAATCGAAAGATCGAGAACTTCGCCTTCTTTTGATATGCCGCGACCATAAATGATGTCAACTTTACAAGATTTAAATGGTGGGGCAACCTTATTTTTAACAATTTTAATATTGACAGTGTTACCAACGAGGTCATTACCGTTTTTGATAGCTTCTGAACGACGAATATCAATCCGCACGGATGCATAGAATTTCAAAGCTCGACCACCGCTTGTTGTTTCCGGGTTACCATAGACAATACCAACTTTCTCGCGAAGTTGATTAATGAAAACGATTGTACAAGCCGAGCGATTTAAAACCGCGACCAACTTGCGCATCGCCTTGGACATTAAGCGAGCTTGCAAACCAACTTGATTATCACCCATTAATCCATCGAGTTCCGCCTGTGGAACGAGCGCGGCTACGCTATCGACGACGATAATATCAATTGCTCCGCTTGAAGCTAACATTTCAACAATTTCAAGTGCCTGTTCACCGCTATCGGGCTGCGATAGGATCAAATCATCGATATCAACGCCAAGATTACGAGCATACACTGGGTCAATTGAATGTTCAGCATCAACAAAAGCTGCTCGTCCTCCCATTTTTTGCGCTTCCGCAATAGCGTGAAGAGCAAGAGTGGTTTTACCACTGCTTTCGGGTCCATAAATTTCAATAATCCGTCCTTTTGGATAGCCGCCGACGCCAAGTGAATAATCTAGAAGGAGCGAACCAGAAGGAATCGCGTCGACTTCGACGTGACGTCTTTCGCCTAAGCGCATAACCGCGCCTTTGCCATAAGTTTTTTCGATAGCCTTTAACGCCTCATCGAGGGCGGACATTTTGTCTTTGTTTGCATCTTTTGCCATATTTTATCCTCACTAGATATATAGGAACGAAATTTGCATTCGTTACTAAAATTATTTAATTATGCTCTCCAACGTGTTGAGCATCAACGTAACTGTCTGCTTTCTTATTTTGTCACGCGTGCCGACTAGATTTAGGGGTATTCCCCACACATTATCTTTACTAGCCACTGCGAGATAAACAACACCGACTTCTTGCTTTTCATCATTTGTTGTCGGACCGGCGTTACCAGTCACGGCGATACAGTAGTCAACGTTCAAAAGCGTACGACCATTATATGCCATTTCACTTGCAACTTCCCATGAGACGACTCCAAATTCATCAATTGATTTTTCTCTTACTGCCGCGAGAGTAATTTTTAACTCAGGAGAGTATGCAACAATGCTTCCTCGAAAGACCTCGCTTGCGCCGGCAATATCTGTAATAGTCGAGGCAAATAGCCCTCCTGTCATCGATTCTACGGCGCCGATGGTGAGGTTCTTAGCTTTAAGAATTTCAACTAGTTTTTGCGCTTTCATTCTTATTCTCCTCCATTAAAACTTGACGATTTTGAACCACGTAAATAACGCCTGATAAAAGTGAAACGGCCGTTGCTAAATATACAAGAATCTCCGCGATTTTTAGTCCATTTGGAAAACCGGAATCAAAATATGAAAAAGGCCATCCGTTAAGCAAAATAGCGACAATCGCAACCATTTGCAGAACAGTTTTGGCTTTGCCAAATATATTCGCGGCGATTACTTTATTTTTCGTAACGGCAATAAGTCTTAATGCGTCGACGATTAAGTCGCGGGCGATTAATATGATGGCACACCAAAGCGAGAACGTTAGATTACCTGAAGCATAATGGGGGGCAACGATGAGAAATATTAACAACCCATCAATTAAGAGCTTGTCAGCTATCGGATCTAAAAACTTACCCAAATCCGTTATCTGATTATTGCGACGAGCAAGATAACCATCAAACCAGTCTGTCGCTGAAGCGATTATAAAAACAATCGTTGCCATGAAATAAACTAAATTTATTCCACTGCTGCCTAACATTGGAACGCTGATGTTGAGAAGAGATAAAACGAAAAGCGCAATCAACATCGCGACCACGATTACAATTCGTGAAATAGTAATCTTTGTTGGTAAATTCATAAATCTCCTAAGTGAGTACCGACCCTGTAAGCCATGTTCTGTCAAGGATAACAATTTATCTATGCACAATGTGCATGCGTACCATGATTCGTTTATCTAGGTACACTTCCCCTACCAATTTTGGGTTTCTCGCTTGTGGGGTTTACCGCGTTCCACCTTAGTATTTCTACTAAGCTTCGTCACTGTGGCACTTTCAGGAAATCAACCATAGCCGAGGCTTTAGGTTTCTTTCCGCCGTTATGCGCTCCCGCATACCTAGCGTTATTTTTTCCGCTAGCGCAATCACTACTGGCATCACAGCCAGTGCGAGCATGGACTTTCCTCTGGAATAACCAGCAGTTATCGAGGTCGGTG
>JBAYBO010000012.1:0-25386 GCA_041669225.1 Bacilli bacterium
CTTGGTTATTTCTTCTTCGGTGATGGCATCATTATTAAGGGTTATGTTATTGCGAATCGTTCCAGAGAAAAGAAAGACATCCTGAAGCATCTGGCCGATAAATGAGCGAAGCGAAGAACGCTTAATTCGCTTAATGTCGATTCCGTCAATCAAAATTTGTCCTTTTTGGATGTCATAATTACGGACGATTAATTGTAAAATCGTCGTCTTGCCGCTGCCGGTCGCTCCGACAAGGGCAATCGTTTCGTTAGGATTAACTTTGAATGATACGCCTTTAAGCACCCATTCATCAGGGATGTAACTAAACCAAACGTCCTTGAACTCGATTGAACCAGTTAAATTTGTTAATTCAATTGCGTCGTCTTCATCGTTAATATTAGGTTTGGTGTCTAAGACATCAAAGATTTTTTCGGCGCTGGCGAAGCCGTTTTGTAAGGAATTAAACTGTTCGGCTATTTGCTGAATTGGTTCAAAGAATTGACCGACATAAACATAAAATGAAACGAAAAGACCAATCGACAAAACCCCTTCAAAAATTGAACTTACGCCAAAATAGATCGAAAGGATTGTTGCCGCCATTGCCAAGAAATAGATGACCGGACGATAGATACCAAAGGTATATATTTCGCGGAAGTAACTCTTTTTGAGTTTTTGATTAATGGTTGTGAATTCGTTAATCTTTTTCTCTTCCTGATTAAAAACCTGCGTAATTTTCATACCCGAAAGGTTTTCCGATAAAAAAGCATTTACTTCGGAAACATTATTGCGGACGCTCCGATAGGCGTTTCGTGAGTAGCGGCGGAATAAAACTGAGGCCAAGAAGATTATGGGGACGACAATCATCGTGATTAACGCCATGCGCCATTCGATGATAAACATGATAATTGCAATAGCAACCATCATTAAGATATTACGAATTAGATTAACAATCGTGTTGGTAAACATCTCCGAAATATTACCAGGATCATTTGTGGCTCTCGTCACGAGTTTTCCGACTGGCAATTGGTTAATTTGTCCGATTGACAATGATTCGATGTGGTTAAAGACGTCAACCCGAAACTTATCAGTAATTTTCTGACCGATTTTTTGCAGCATGATGCTTTGGAAATAGCCAATCAATATTGATACACCGGTAATGATAAGCAAAACCACTGCCCCGATAATGACGGTTAATGTTTTTTGTTCAAGCGTATAAAGAGGGTCGGTCATCAAGTCGATGGCAAGGCCGGAAGCCAACGGCAAAATCATGTTCGTAAAAGTCGTAATTATCATCAGAAGAAAAGCCAGAACGAACTTGCCGGTGTATGGTTTAAAATAGCCTAAGAGGCGGACGAGCAGTTTGGCGTCTTGGTGAGCGACATGGTTTTCAACAAAATCACGCATACACTTCCTCCTCTCCGACTAATTCTTCAAGTTTTTGCAAGTTATACATTTCTTTATATAAAGAGTTGCTTTTTAATAGTTCGGCATGTGTGCCAAAACCCGTTAAGCGACCTTGATCGATTAAAACGATTTTATCAAGATGACGAACCGTGGAAATGCGGTGGGCAATCATTAAAGTCGTCTTACCTTTTCTGACGCGACGTAAATTATGAATGATGTCTTCTTCAGTTTTGGTATCAACCGCGGATACGGAATCATCAAGAATGAGAATCGTTGGATCTTTGGCTAAAGCACGAGCGATTGATATGCGTTGTTTTTGACCGCCGGAGACGGTTACGCCTCTTTCGCCGAGAATGGTTTGATATTGTTCCTTGAAACTCATCACGTCTTCGTGAATATCTGATAATTTACCGACTTCTTCAAGCTTTTCTTCCTCGATTTCGCTAAAAGCGAAACCAATATTGTCTTTTATTGTCTCTGAAAAAAGGAAGTTATCCTGAGGAACATAGCCAATATGATTTCTTAATGTTTTAAGTGATAACTTAGCGTGATCATAGTCACCATATTTGATCATATTTTCCTCGACGTTATAGACGTGTAGAAGCAGTTCGACGAGCGTTGATTTGCCACTTCCGGTTTTGCCTAAAACCCCAACCATCTCCCCGGCCTTGATTGAGAAGGATATATCTTTAAGAATTGGCTCTTCGGCGTCTGGATAGGTAAAGGATAAGTGATTAAAGGTAATCGAACCATCAAGCGTAGCGTCTTTTATCGCGTCGGGATGTTCATTAACGATGGCTTTGGATTCTAAAAATGCATAAATACGTTTCGCTGAGGCCTGAGCCTGACCGTTAATGTTTAAAAACCAGGAAATAGCGAAAACCGGCCATAAAAGTGTAAAGAAGTAGGCGATATATTCGGTCAATTCGCCACTTGATAGATTGCCTTGAGCAATCATGATTGAGCCAAAGGCAATAATGGCGATAATGACAACGCTAATCATGGCATCGATAATAATATTAACAATGATTGCATAGCGCATGTGGTCCATCGATTTTTGATAGACTTCCTGCGATTTCTTTCTAAATCCTAGTGATTCGGCAACCTCGCGAACATAGGCCTTAATAACGGTAATGCCAGTAAATGATTCTTGAGCAAAATCGCTTGTAGATTCAAACGCCTCTTGCCGCAATTTAAACTTTTGTTCCATCTTCAGTTCGAGGAAGAAGACGAGAACACCCATAAGCGCGATGGGAATAAAAGCATAAAGAGTCATGACCCAGTCAAGCGAAAACATGCGAACTAAAACGAAAATACCGAGCACAAGTCCGTCGATAATCATCAGCAAGCCAAAGCCAAATAATTCACGGACGGCATTTAAGTCGTTAATAAAATAACTCATCAACCCGCCGATTTTTTGTTTCGAATAAAAATTTTGATCAAGAGTGGTGGCATGAGTGAACATCTCCTGGCGAATATCGGTTTCGATTTTGCGGCCCGTGCCAAATAGAAGAAGCCGCCACAAAAAGCGTCCAATCGTTATTCCAACGACAATTAGAACAACTGTTAGCAGTGGTTCAAATATCTGATTCAGATGATTAATGGACTCGTTTTCCACACCATCGATAATTGTTTTTACTATGCGTGGAATTTCTAATTGATACCAATCAATAACAACTAAAATAACAACACCAAAAAGAAAGGCAAGAGCGTATTTTAAATAGTAGTGGCGAAAGTGTTTTAGAAGTATCATGAAATGTCCCCAACGTATCTATTCTAACCAAGTATTGGTAAAAATAAATTATTTAAATTAAAATTTAAGCAATTGTTGAATGAAAGTGCTTATATTTTAGATATCTAGGCAGTATTGAGTGGCGAGGTTTGCTTATATACGTAGTTAAATTTATAATTAAAATAATATGTCCAAGAAAACAACGATTTCGCATAACTTTGTCCGTAAATTTCTTGAAGAGAGTAATGACCGTTACCCACACTCCAATGAGAAGTTAACATATTTTTGTACTAACATCAAAGATGGATATACTCGTTATAAAGCTAATCGAAATGATGCGGCGGGAATTAAAACGTTAGAACAATTTGCCATCGAAATAATTCATGCTCACAACGCTAAAATCAAAAGCCAAACTGAAAACTTTAAATGTCATTATTTTAGGCAAGAAGATTACATCTTAAAAATCATTAATGATAAGTGTGAATCGTTAATAAACAAAAACGACCCAACGCACATTTTCACATATGTAAATCCTCAAGAAGACCCTCGCGTCGACCGTCTAAAGGAGATAATTAATTTCTACTACAAATATACAACAGCCAATACCGGAAGCGATGTTGATAAGTTACTTGCTAAGCGTATTATTAATCAGATGATTTCCGGAGTCCGCCTCATTTCCGTTAAGCAATACGCTGATGCATTTATTATTTGGCGTTCTCTGCTCGAAAATGTGTCTTATCTAAAAATTCTTGATAAAGGTGGCAAGAAGACGAGCAATCTTTTTGCCGAAAGAAAAAACGTTATGAAAAAAGTGTTAAGACTTAGTCCCTCAACAACGGCTGAGATGGAAAGTCTAAATGAACAAGCCCGCCATCAAGCTAAATCAGCCACTTGGTGGGAACAGCAGCGATTTGTTTGGGCCAAACATGTTGTTAATATCAAAGATAATGTTTCCGCCAAATCTTTACAAAAAGCGGCAGGACTAGGGAAATATTATCCTCATTATCAAGTCGCCTCAATTTTTACTCATGAGTATCTATTTAATGAAAGCGATTTTAAAATCATTTCCCTACCCGATTATATCGTCAATCTTTATTGGAGAGCTTTTGACGAAATAAGAAGCGATTTTAAAAGATTATTTTCTCTTAGTGAAGAAGTCCTTGAAGGCATAAAAAAGTACGAAGAAGCCCTCCGTCTTTCTTTAAAAGCCCATCGTGATGCTTTTGAAGAGTTTACTCGAATGATTAGTTAGGCTAATATTCACATATTATTTGATGATCAACTCTATCTTTTGTTGACACCATTTAAGACGGTTGCAATAATTTGGGTAACTCGTTGATAAGAATGGCCCTTATGATCCTTAAAGCGAACCGGGTGTGGTGTGAGCCGGTAAGGAGAAAAAGACAAGCTAACATCTTGGAGTGGAAGAAGAAATTAGTAGACCTTCCCGGCTCTCACCGTTATCGAGCAAAGAGTGCTGAAGCAATTCAGAATTAAGGTGGTACCGCGAATAATCGTCCTTTATTAGGGACTTTTTTATTTTATAGGAGGAAATAATATGTATCAAAGTAAATTAAATCTTATCGAAACAGAAATCGCCATTAAATTTATTAAAGACGAATTCGAACGGAAACTCGCCAAGGCCTTAAACCTTATTCGTGTCTCTTCGCCCGTCATCGTCTCAAAGGCCAGCGGCATTAATGATTATTTAAACGGATATGAAAAACCGGTATCGTTTTCTTATGAAAACGAAGAGTTAGAAATCATCCAATCTTTAGCCAAATGGAAAAGAATGGCGCTTAAACGTTACGGATTTAAAATCGGGCGAGGATTATATGCTGATATGAATGCGATTCGCAAAGACGAAATCGTCGACTCGATTCATTCGATTTATGTCGACCAGTGGGATTGGGAAAAGATTATTTCTTCGGAACAAAGAACAAAAGATTATCTATTTGATATTGTCGATATTATTTATGATGTTTTGAAAAAAATGGAAAAAGCCACGAGGCATCGCTATCCATCTTTGCAACGGAAACTGCCTAAAAGCATATATTGTATTGATACCCAAGAATTGGAAAACTGTTTTCCGGATTTGTCAAGCAAAGAGCGTGAACTACGAATTGTCAAAGAACATAAAGCCGTCTTTGTTTTTCGTATCGGCGGACTTTTAAAATCCAAAACGATTCACGATGGTCGTTCCCCTGATTATGATGACTGGAATCTAAATGGCGATATTCTTCTTTATGATGCCCTTAACAATGCTGTCTTAGAAGTATCCTCGATGGGAATTCGCGTCGATGAGCATTCATTAGTTGAACAATTGAAAGAAAGAAACGCCCTTGACCGTTTGCAATATCCTTACCATCAAGCGCTTTTAAACAAGCAATTACCTCTTACTATCGGAGGTGGCATTGGTCAGTCGCGTATTTGCCAGTTCTTTTTAGAAAAAAAACATATCGGCGAAGTGCAAGCAAGTTATTGGCCTCAAGACATTCTTGATGAGCTTAAAAAAGAAAGCATCATCGTTCTCTAAGTCTTTCGCGAATAAAAAGCAACGGATCTTTTTGCATATATGGGCTTTTTGTTTGAAATATATTTCAAAAGAATATAACTTTTTCAAACTTTTCTATATATATAATGTTAAAGTATTAGTAGCAATATAATTGGAGGAGTTTGATGTGTCTAACAAAATATCCAAAACAACCTTTCTTAAATACTTACGGTGTCCTCGTGCTGCCGCTTTTGAAAGTGAATCATCAAGCATTGTCCGTGATTATCAGCGCGACTTAGCTAAGGCAAACGATCAGGAGAAAGCTAAGGTTTTCGAGGAAGAAACAAAAGAGCGTCTCCGTCAACTTTTCCTCGACATAATTAGCGCGAGCGAAAATAGTGGCGGTGAAGATGAAGTAGATATTGAAAGTGCTGACTTTGATAGCCTTTTAAAAGACAACGAAGCTCTCAAAGCCATGCTTGGCACTTACTTTAAAATTGAAGAATTATCGGCCGAAAAAGCCGAGCATCTTTATGGCGGCCAAGTTATTTCCGGAACTCGGAAAAATGAACAGGTCATTGGGCAAAGATACATTAATCATTTTAAGGATGGTTTCAATTTCAATTCTTATGTTGATATATATCAAAGTGACGACAAGACCGTGAGAATCATCGAAACAAAAGCGACGACTTCAAAAAAATATTCTGATCTTGGACCAACGAAGGATAAAGTCCATTTTCCTCTATTTGAAAAATCTCCGTTTGGGGTGATGCGCTTGCAAGAGGATTTCGAAGGTTTTAAGCCTTTCGAGAAATATTACGAGAATCGCGAAAAACTTCTTAATCGCCTCGACAATCTAGGTCGCTATGTCTATGACTTAGCGTGGCAACGATACATCATCGAAAACTCAACTGAGGATAAACGCGAACACCGCTATTATCTTGCGGTGTTAAATGATGAGTATTATTTCGATGGGAAAATGAATGAGAAAGGCGAGAATATTTATAACGCCGATGAGGCCATTGTTTTTATCGATTTAACCGAAGTAACAAAAGATTTTCTATTAATCATTGACCATGATGTTCAAACGGTAATTGATCGCATTAATAAACCTAATTTTGAACGCGTGCCATTAGAAGCGTCCAAGTGTTTAATTGGCAAGGGCTATCAAGAATGTCCTTGGACAAGAATATGTAAAAAAGATTTTAGGGTTCCCGATAAAAATTCTCTTTATGTTTATCTTAATGGTCATCATGGTTTTGGCCCGCCGAAAGAAGGAAAGGAAAGCTTTCCAAAGGAAAAAATTGAAGAACTTATCGCCAACGGAATTACACATGCCCTCGATATTAATTATGAATGGTTAAGTGATACGCAAAAAGTTCAATATGAAGTCATTAAAAATGGCCGAGAATTTGTTGAAAAGCAGTTTATCGCCGCTTTTATGAAGAAGGAACTAAAATATCCCCTTTTCCATCTTGATTTTGAAACAATGAACTACCCCCTTCCGATGTTTAAAGGCGAAAAACCTTATCAGCAATCTATATTTCAATACTCACTTCATGTTGAAAGATTACCTGGTGTGTGCGACAAGGAAAAAGATAATTTTTCATTTTTGTCAAAAGGAAAAGATGACGATCGCGAACAATTCATTAAATCGTTAATTAAAAACATTCCCGCGAAAGAACAGGGAACCATTATTGTATATAACGCCGCCTTTGAAAAATCGCGTATCAATGAGTTAATCAAGATGTTTCCACAATATGAGACTGAATTAGCATCTATTAACGAACGGGTTTTTGACTTGATGAACATATTGAAGCCAAATAAAGATCAGCGTAAAGAATATGAACATTTAAAGACTAAACCATGCAATTTTAATTATTATAGCGAGGCTTTGCAGCGTTCTTTTTCGATTAAAAAGGTTTTGCCGATTTTCGCGCCAAGTCTTAGTTATGCGAATTTACAAGAAGTTCATAACGGTTTAGAAGCCCAGGCGACCTTTATGCGTTTAAAGACTTTAGAAGGAAAGGCTTTTGATATAACATATAGCAATATGATTGAATATTGTAAGCAAGATACATGGGCGATGTTTGAAATCTTGCAAGGATTAAGAAAACTTATTTATGAAAAATAGACATCTACTACTCATCATTTCGATTTTAGTTTTATCTTCATGTGTCGATTTTGGCGACAGCAGTTTTGATTCTTCAAGCGAGAGCGGTTCATTTTCTTCTGACAGTTTTAATTCAGAAACCTCAAACGATATAAGCTCAAACACAAGTTCTGATCGACCGACAAGCGGTACTGAGATTGTCGATTTTTATGCTGTGAATGATTTTCATGGCGCCATTAGCTTCAATTCGTATTTTGATGAGCCCGGACTAGCTAGAGTCGCGACTTATTTAAAAGATAAAAAAGACGACAATCCCGATAATGCTGTAATTATTAGTTCTGGTGATATGTGGCAAGGTTCTTACGAATCTTATCATAATAAGGGGCGAGTCGTTACTGATGTCATGAATGATATCGGCTTTGATACAATGACAATCGGAAATCACGAGTTTGACTGGGGAATAGAAGATATTGTTAATAATGTGGGATGGGCCGAATTTCCGCTTCTAGGCGCAAATATCATGGAATTTCCGGATACAAGCACTAAGTCATCAATAGGCGAAGAATATGCGATTATCAACCGCGGACACTTGAAGATTGGTATTATCGGAGTGATTGGCCAAGGGCAAATCACCTCGATCAATAGTCGTTTTATGCAAGATATATATTTCGAAGAACCAACTCAGATAATTAAAAATCTGAGTGTGGAACTTCGACAGGAGCATAACGTTGATATCGTTGTCTTATCGATTCATGCCGGTCAGGATGAGGTTGATAATTCAATTCCTAAAGGAAAGTATGTCGATGCCGTTTTTTGTTCGCATACTCATAGTGATGAACAGCAAACTATTAACGGTGTGCCTTTTATTCAAGGGGGATACAATGGCAAGTACGTTTCCAATATTAAACTCTCTTATAATTACGCAACCGGCATAGCGAGCCACATATCTTCTCAAAACACGTATGAAGGTCAGTTGAATAACCTAACACCCGATACTAGCGCCCAAACTATTATTGATAAATATGCAGAATCATCAGATATCCGTAAGAATGAAGCGATCGGAACATTGACCGATAATCTCGATCGTTACAGCACCCTTCCCAACATGGCTAATTATGCCGCAGCAATGAAAGCCGTAGATAATGGTTATGATATTGATTTTGCCATGACAAATTTCGGACGCAGCGACATCCCAGCGGGACCAGTTACCTATGGTGACTTATTTAAAGGTCTTCCCTTTGATAACTATGTTTACATTGTTGAAGCCACAGGTAGAAATATTAAAAGTCAGGCCTCATTTAATTATATTTATCGCGTAAAAGATTATTCTTATCTTGATAATTCGACATACTATACAATCGCAGTCATCGATTACGTCGTTTTGCATCAAAATATTTCCAAAGAGTACAACTATTTTACTGACTATGATCCGGAAGAAGATTATGTTGGCTATTTGCATTACTCTGATACTCCGTCATTTCCTCTTTTTCCTCGCGATTTAATCTCTGAGGCGTTTGAGAATGCTCCGAACAACATAATTAATCCCTATGACTATACTGGCTCCCGATATAGCGATTTAACAACATAGAGAATCACAATTTTGCAATCTAAATAATGATATTTACTTTATTTTATTATAAAATATTCCAGTACGTTCCTTTAAAGGGGAGTAGCGAAGCCTTCCTTCCGTCAATACGGCATCATGCCCGGAACTAGGCCAGTAATGAGCAAGACCTTTAAAACCTATAATTAAGGAGAGCCCATTATGTATGAGACAAAAAAGATTGACGATTTACTAACCGAGAATCATGTTGATCCCGAAATCGGACTTTCGAATGAAGAAGCTGAGAAGCGATTACTAGAAAGCGGCAAGAACAAATTGGTTGAAAAAAAGCGCAGAAGCATTTTTTTGACTTTTTTATTGCAACTGCACGATCCGATGATTTATATCTTACTCGCCGCGGCTCTAATTTCCGCGCTAGTCACCATTTTTGGTGATGGCCACGACGATTGGGCTGATGTCATTATCATTTTAGCAGTTGTTCTTTTAAACGCGACGATTGGTGCGGTCCAGGAAGTAAAAGCCGAAAATGCTTTAGAAGCTTTAAAAAAGCTTTCCTCTCCAACGGCAACGGTTAGACGGGGCGGCAAAGTTTTTGAAATTAAAGCCGAAGACCTCGTTGTTGGCGATATCGTCATTCTCGAAGAAGGACGCTCCATCGGGGCGGACATGCGTCTTTTAAAAGAATACAACTTGAAAACTGATGAATCTTCCTTAACGGGTGAATCGACTCCGATTGAAAAAGATTATCAAATGGTTTTCTCAGAACCGGTCGGCATCGGAGACCGTCTCAATTCGGTTTATATGTCGACTCCAATTGTCTATGGACACGGTGAGGGTATCGTTGTCGCCACCGGCGCGCAAACCGAAATTGGTAAGATTGCCACCATGCTTGCGGCCGAAAAAGAAGAAGCGACCCCACTACAAAAGCGTTTAGCTGATTTATCCAAAATTCTTGGGATTATCGCTGTCGTCATTATCTTGGCGATTTTTGTTGTGGCTTTGATTCAGCGCCGCGACCTTCTTGAAATGTTTATTACTGCCATTTCACTTGCTGTCGCTGCCGTTCCCGAAGGTTTGCCAGCGGTGGTTACCATCGTCTTGGCTCTTGGCGTGCAACGGATGGTAAAAGTTAATACAATCGTTCGTCGTTTACCGAGTGTTGAAACACTTGGCGCTGTTTCGGTTGTCTGTTCGGATAAAACGGGAACTCTGACCCAAAATAAAATGACGGTCGTTAGAGCTTATGTTGATCACAAGCTTCTTGATGCCGAACATTATTTAGGCGATGATATGCACTTTCTTGCCAAAGGAATGTCGCTTTGCTCTAATGCTTCAATCGATACCGGAGTCTATGGCGATCCCACCGAAATCGCTTTAGTTGAACTTGGTAATAAACTTGGACTTCGCAAGAAAGAACTAGAAGATGTTAATCCTAGGATTAATGAACTACCATTTGACTCTGTTCGCAAAATGATGTCCACGCAGCATGAACATGAAAAAGAGCCAATTGTTTTTACAAAAGGCGCTCTTGATTCTGTCATTAAGCATACAACGCATATTCTCATTGATGGAAAAGTTAGACCAATTACTAAAGAAGATGTTAAACAAATAATAGAAGGTAGTGCTGAGATGGCTCGTAACGCCCTCCGCGTTTTAGCGCTAGCGTATAAGGAAAGCCCAGAATTAAGTGAAGAAAACTTAACTTTTGTCGGTCTTGTCGGCATGGTTGATCCACCTCGCCCTGAAGCTGGGGAAGCGGTGGCGATTTTTAAGAAGGCGGGAATCGTCACGATTATGATTACCGGCGATCATCGCGATACTGCTTTAGCTATTGCTCGCGAACTGAAAATTGCACAGGATGAAGCACAAGTTTTATCTGGCGATGAATTATCAAAAATGAGTTTTGAGCAACTGCAGGAAGCCGTGAAGATGGTGCGTGTTTTCGCCCGCGTTTCTCCCGAAAATAAAGTTAGTATTGTCAAAGCAATCAAAGCCAATGGTTATATCGCAGCGATGACTGGAGACGGCGTTAACGACGCTCCTTCGCTTAAGGCTGCTGATATCGGCATCGCTATGGGTATTACCGGCACAGACGTGGCTAAAGGCGCGGCCGACATGGTTCTAACCGATGATAATTTTGCCTCGATTGAAAAGGCCGTTGAAGAAGGTCGTGGCATATATGCCAATATTAAAAAGACAGTTTATTTTCTTCTTTCCAGCAATATCGGTGAAGTCATTTCGATGTTTGTCGCGATTGTTTTAGGATTACCACTTCCCTTAATCGCCATTCATATTTTATGGGTTAATCTTATTACTGATTCGCTGCCAGCGATTGCCCTTGGATCTGATGAAAAGGCTGACAATATTATGGAAGACAAACCGCGTGATGAAAAAGAATCACTTTTTGCTCGCGGAGGTTACTTCTTCATAATTACTTACGGTTTAGTCATAGCCTTCATTACTTTATTAGGTTTCTTGCTCTTCCCAACAGTTCACATTTTTGAAAATGGATTACCATTTACACTCGCTAAGTTAATCGAAATTACTAATGAACCGGAAATGCTTCGCCTCGCACAAAGTACCGCCTTTAGTGTCCTTGGTGTTTCTCAGCTCTTTCATATGATTGGTATGACGAATACCGAGAAGAGCTTTGTCCATGTTTTCAAATCGAGAAACTGGTTGCTACTTGTTGCCTTTGTTTTTGGATTAGGCATGCAAATCCTTATTACCGAAGTACCATTCTTGGAAGATTTCTTTAGCACCGCTGAATTATCTTTAGTTGAATGGCTCTATGTTATAGCTCTATCAGTTATTCCACTTGTTATCCATGAAATTATCGTTTTGATTAAGTTCATTAAAAAGCAGGTTCAAAAAAGAAAATTAGCTAACATTAACTAAACACATTTATCACTTGAAAAGCGGCTTGATATATTTTACTATTATTAAGCCGCGCATGCCGACTTAGCTCAATTGGCAGAGCAACTGAATCGTAATCAGTAGGTTGGGGGTTCAATTCCTCTAGTCGGCACCAATCTAAAATCCAGTTGGATGTTTAGCTCAGCTGGGAGAGCATCTGTTTGACGTACAGAAGGTCGGGGGTTCGATCCCCTCAGCATCCACCATTCAACATAAATCGCCTCGCTAAGAGGCTTTTTATTTGGCTGTGGAAAAGGATTATTATCTGACCTATAATATGGGCGATGCATCTGTAGTTCAATGGTAGAACACTAGCTTCCCAAGCTAGTTACGCGGGTTCGATTCCCGTCAGGTGCTCCAACAGAATAATGAAACTCACTTTCGCGCAGTGAGTTTTTATTACCTTATCAAAGCAAAACGAAAATATTTGTTTCCAAATCATCAATCGATTGAAGAATGATGATAAGCCATATGGTAAATAAATATTTGGAATAATGGTTTAAAATATATTTTTATTAAAATCTCAGCGGAATACATGTCTTTTTCTGATTTTTATCTTTGGCTTTGTTCTGCGCTTTAATTTATGAATTAACTTTGCTAAAATACAATATGCACTAAAGAAGAATGAGGATTGAATATGGAAGACTATCGCCAAAAATGTATTGATTTACTGAAAGAAAGAGGCGTTTCAATAAATGATATTGCTGACTCGGCACGGTTTTTACAGTCTGATTACCACGTTGATTTACTAAAAGAAGAATTGCTTGATTCGGTTTTGAGCGTTCTTGCCAAACGAGAAGTCCAATTGGCGATTATGACCGCTGTCGAACTCGATAAACTGGCCGAAAGCGGCAAAATGTTTGATAAAGATTTAGAAGCTATTTTGATGCGCGATGAGGGTCTTTATGGTGTCGATGAAGTTATTGCTTATGGCATATGTAATTTGTATGGTTCAATCGCCCTGACAAATTTTGGTTTCATCGATAAGAAAAAATACGGAATTATCGAAAGTTTAAACAGCCATGGAAAATCCAGCGGTATATGTAACACTTTCCTTGATGATATCGTCGGCGCCATTGCGGCGAGCGCGGCATCGCGTTTTGCTCATCGTTGGGCTAGGTAAAAAATATGATAATACCTGATTTTGCCTTGATTTCTACATGGGTCGATTTAAGTCTTGGGGTGTTGATTTCCGGACTATTCACTTACTTGCTTTTTCGAATTACTAACCGCAAGTTTGTTCTTATTTACGCGTTAATAGGTGTTTCGGCAATAATACTGGCGTGGCTTTTTTCTCTCGAACTATTGAAAACAGTATTGGCAATTGTATTAACAACTTCTGCGACGGTAATTATTTTTGTCAATATTAGTCGGATTCGTCCCTTCATTTCCAGTGAGCTTAAAGGCAAGACATTATTTGGATCCGGTAAGAAAAAAACCGATCGAATTTTTGATCGCGATGCGATGTATAAAAAAGTTAACGACGCCGTCATGGCTTTAAGCAAACAAAAAATTGGGGCCTTACTTACTTTTGAAAAAAATATCCTTTTAACTGATGTGATTAAAACCGGTACTATTGTAAACGCTCCTGTTTCCGCCGAATTGATTATGACGATTTTTTACCCGGGAACGCGTTTACACGACGGGGCGGTCGTCGTACGCGGTGATACAATTTTGGCGGCCAGCGTTTATTTCACTCCAACAACTAAACCGCTGACCGGCAAGTATGGTTCGCGCCACCGCGCCGCCATCGGTATTAGCGAGATGGCTGATGCCGTGACAATTGTCGTCAGTGAAGAAACCGGACGTATTTCCATCGCCTATCGCGGTGAACTTCAGCCAGTAACAGTCGATACCTTCTCAAGAGTTTTCCAAGAATATATGATGGAAATGCCTGAAGAAGACGAAGAATAATAGGGGAACAACATTATGACAAAGTATTTCGGTACGGACGGTGTCCGTGGGCGCGTTGAGGAAGTCTTGACGGTTGACATGGCTTATCGGATTGGTCGCTTTATCGGCCAATATCCAAACGGCAAAAGAAATCGGATTGTTATTTCACGTGATACGAGAATCTCAGGTAAAAAATTATTAGATGCTTTGACTAAAGGAATTCGTTTGAGCGGTGGTGATGTATTTGATGAAGGCGTCTCGACCACTCCGTCGATTTCTTATATTGTTGATAAAGAGGGTTTTGACTATGGCATCATGATTAGTGCCTCTCATAATCCTTATTATGATAATGGAATTAAAATTTTTGACGCCAAGGGCAAAAAATTATCATCTGATATTGAAGAATTAATTGAAATTTATATGGATTCTCCAACTGATCATCTACCTAGATTTGAGGGTTCTGAGCTCGGCAATCTTTCTAATGGTGGTAGTTTGCGCGAAGAATATATTCAATTCCTCATTTCCAAAGCAAAGTTTGATTTTACGAATCTTCGCGTTCTCGTTGACTGCGCAAACGGTTCTGCTTCAAATGTTGCGCCCCAAGTGTTTAAGAGTCTTGGTATTAATGCTAAATTCATTAATAATAATCCTGACGGCCTAAATATAAATGAACATTGTGGTTCAACCCACATTGATACTTTAATCGCACAAAGCCGAAACGACTCTTACGATATGTGTTTTGCTTTTGATGGTGATGCCGACCGTCTCCTTGTCGTAAAAGACGGCGAAGTCATCGACGGTGACACAATGATTTATATGACCGCTATTTCTAAGTATGACCGCGAAAGACTCGACAATAACGCCGTGGTCATTACAGTCATGTCAAACTTGGGACTTAAATTAGCTCTCGAACGTAAAAACATCCAATACATCGAAGTTGATGTCGGTGATAAGTATGTTCAAGCTAAGCTTGAAGAGTTAGATTTATCTTTGGGTGGAGAACAATCTGGACACATTATTTTCTACCATGATTTAAATACCGGAGATGGTATTTTAACCGCTATTAAGATGATGACTCTCTATGTTGGAAACGGATATTCGTTCGAAGAACTCAAAAAAGATTTGACGATTTTCCCGCAAGTACTTATCAATGTTAAAGTTAATGACAAAAAAGTTGTCTTAAATGATGAAGGTTTACTTAAACTAATCGAAAAGGAAAAAGCTATTCTTGGCAAAGAGGGCAGATTGCTCGTTCGTCCAAGCGGAACCGAACCTCTCGTACGCGTGATGACCGAAGCGCGCACTCTAGAAATTTGTCAGGGTGTATGCGATAGAATCAAAGAATACATCAAAAAACTAGGCCTATAATTATTTATAATTAAAAATAGAGGAATTTACCTCTATTTTTTATTTTCCCAAACCTTGATGAAGTGGACGCCAATTAAATCGCATCTTGTTTTGAGTGACAGTCCCAAGTCGTCCGGAGATTCTTTTAGGGCTAGTCTTACCAGACCATCTAAATCGTGTCCGGAATAGTGGAACAACTTAAAATTCATAATTTCATATTGAATAAAATATGATTTGTAGCGATCAACTTCGACAAGTCGTCGACACTCGCCCAATTTGTATAGACCGACACGGCGGTCAACAAGGGGAGCAAAATAGCGAAATCCTGCCTGGTATGTTCCGATGTATCGTCCGGCGCGTTCAATAATGCCCATATAACCTTTTTTTATACGAATATAACCGGTAAATATAAAAAGAATTATGCCAGCTACGACAATACACGCAATTGTGATATAAAATTCTTTGTCTGTCATCTTACTCTATAGTTTAGCACGATTAATGATTGGTGTAATTAAGGACAAAAGACTCAATTCACTAGACTTAACAATTGTTAAACCATTGAAGAGGCAGTATATTATAAGGAGTATTTATGGATAAAAAACAATTTTACGATTTTATAATGAAAATGCAGGCAATCTCAAAGATTGGCCTTTTATTTTCCAAAGATAGTTATGCGATTGACAACTACCAGCAAATTAATGACTTGAGCACGAAAATGCTCGAATCTTTCACTGAGGTGGATTTTGAGCGGCCCAATTATTTTAAGCGTGATATTTATCCGACTCCCAACGTCTCAACTCGAGTTTTGATTTTTAATGAATTAGGTCATATTCTTCTTGTCAAAGAGGCAAAATCAGGAACATTTTCTCTTCCAGGCGGATGGTGTGATTTATATGATGCCCCAAGTCAGGCGGCGATGAGTGAGGTTTTGCAAGAAGCTGGATTAGAAGTTAAAATCACTCGACTTGTCGGTGTAATCGATCGCACTCCGAACGCTTCAGTACCTGAATATGTCTTAGTTTTTGAAGCGATTCCAACTTCCGCTTTTAATAAACTTAATTATGAAACAACGGAAGTGGGCTATTTTGACTTGGACTATCTTCCGGAAATGTCGCACAAGTTAACGATTGAGGAAATCAAGCGAATCGCTGATGCTTGCATAAACGGGGAAACCATTTTTGACTAAACACTTTTTAAGAATTTTCTTAAATCTATATAAAGAGATATTATTTTTTGTTAAAGTTAATAAGAAGGATTAATTGAGAATGAAACGCGCCAAATCTTACCATCGCATCTTCGCCAATATCTTTGATTTAGTTGTCATTGTGGCGATTGCTTTATTGTTGACGTTTCGTTCGCTTATAACACTTATCACAGCGCTGATTAATCCGACAAGTCTTGATAGTCTAGCGCTTTATTTGTCGGCTTTCGGCTCAGGCGCTTTAGCCTTTATGGCAGTTGTTGCTTATTTTGTTGTCCTCCCTATTTTTTGGAACGGACAGACACTTGGTAAACGCTTTTTTAGAATTCGAATAATCAAAACCGATGGATCTGATATTGATTTTAAAACTATCTTCCTACGCGAAATGACGCGAGTTTTGATGTTCATTTTAACGTTTGGTATCAGCGCGTTCGCTGATACGATGGTTTTACTTTTTTCTAATCAGCGAATTGGTTTTTATGACTATGTTGCCGCAACACAAGTAATCGATATCGATTAATAGGAGGAAAATTATGGGAACACCACACATCAACGCCGAACCTGGAGCATTTGCTAAAGTCGTATTAATGCCGGGCGATCCGCTACGGGCAAAATGGATTGCCGAAAATTATTTAGTCGACGCCAAACTTGTTAATGAAGTCCGCGGTATTTTGGGATATACCGGTTATACGAAAAATGGAAAAAGGGTGTCGGTCATGGCCTCAGGGATGGGCCAACCATCAATTGGAATTTATTCACACGAATTATATACCGGTTATGGCGTCGAATCAATCATTCGCGTCGGAACGTGTGGTTCATATCAAAATAAGATTAACCTGTTTGATGTTTTAGTATGTCAAACGGCTTCGACCGACTCAAATTGGGCTTCGCAATTTGATTTAAAAGGCGGGACTTATTCTGCTCCAGCTGATTTTGACTTACTTATCAAAGCTCATGAAGTGTTGAAACAAAGAAAGATGCAGTTACATGTCGGCAACATTCTCTCCGCCGATATTTTTTATGATGTCGATCCGAACTCCTGGAAAAAGTGGGCTAATCTCGGCGTCATGGGCGTGGAGATGGAATCATATAGTTTATACACGACAGCCGCCCGTCTTGGCAAGCGTGCTCTATGCTTATTGACCGTCACCGATCATTTCTTGAAGACAGAGAAGGCAACAAGCGCTGAAAGACAGCTTGGGCTTGGCAAAATGATTGAAGTTGCGCTTGAGGTCGCTGAATCGTTCGCTGCATAAATACCGTTAATGACAGATTTACAAATAGCGTTTATCATCACGGCTTCGCTCACCGGATTACTACTTGTTTTTATCATCTTTTATCGACCGATTAAAAGAGCTGTTTTAAAGCGTCATTACGTTTGCTTTAATGGCCGAGTTATTTATCGCATTGCCCTTGATTTCGATTACTATTTAATCAATCAGTTTTGTTATTTGCATCAAAAACGCGAAACGAAGACGATTAATCATATATTATTTGGTTCAAAGTGGATTTATGTGATTATGGATTGCTATTACCCCGGAGCTATAAGCGCAAAAGAAAACGACCCTTCCTGGATTTATTATGCGAGTAAAAAGAAAAAGCGCTATATCGATAATCCACTGAAAGTGAATGCCGAAAACGTTCATCAATTGTCAATGATTACCGATATTAATAAAAATATGCTAATATCGATTGTTGTCATCAATGATGACTGTCATCTCGAAGCCTTTGAGGGAACTTCAAAAACAAATTTCCTTGTGCGTAAAAGTCATCTTCGCCGTTTAATCAAGGCACTTGAACAACGCGATGTTGTCAGCATTGACGAGAAAGCTCTAGCAAAAGCCGTCACCGAGATTCACGCTTTGAACATTAATAAGAAAAAATGAGCATTACCAAAAAAGCCCTGCAAACTTATCGAAAATACTTAGCCAGTAAATTGGCGATTGCTTTTTCATTTACAGTATTTGTCTTGGCGTGTTTAGCCCTTGGCATTCTCGGAAGTTATTTATTCTTCCTTCTTGTGCCGATTGTTATCTTGCCTATTTATATTTGTTTACAGTTTACAAACAGCTCTTTTGCAAAAGGCACGTCCTTAACTCAGAAGAATTTTTTTGGTTTTTATCGAACAGCGTTTACGCCGACGATTAATGGCGCCTATCAAGTTATAACGTCGTTTTTAAAGTCAGCCCTTATTTATTTCGCCCTTTCTTTTATCGTCGTGTTTGTCATGCTTCAGGTATATGCAACCCGCAACCCTCAATTCGCCCAAGAAATTGAAAGCATTTCCGCATTAACTGCCAACGGAAGTTTCCTCGAAGCTCTGGCAGCTTATGAAGACAATATCATTATCATGTTCATTTCTAGCATTGCAACTCTTGTCAGTAGTGGCTTAGCTTTGCTCGCCTTTTTTCATTTTGTTGGTCGTAATTCAATCGTTCCCCATCTTGCCATTTCTATGGCAGCTATGCCGGGGCGTATCGCTCATTCTATTCATCGGCAAGGCTTAAAGCTATTTAAAACCGAATTCAATCGCGATTATTATAAGGCGGCATGGTTAGGCGCCCCGCTTGTCTTACTCGGATTCGGCGGCGGAGTCATGGCTACTTATTTTTTTACTACCGATTCATATTTGATAGTGCTATCCGGGTTTGCTGGTGCCTTCATTTTATTAACTCCTTTCCTCCCTTATTATCTCGATGTGATTGAAGAACTTTTTAAAAAGTACAAGGACCGTTATATTACTGTCTCGATTGATCAAGCTAAAAAGGCTTATGAAGAAATAAAAGTCGCTCAGAAGTTAAGCGAAGATCAGCAAAGAGAACTCGACAAACTAATTAGCGATTTAGAAAAGAAAAATGGAAGCATCATTCAAGATGATGATGAGAATGATGAAAATCCCGAAGATGAGGAATAAAAAAGCCGTTTGCACGGCGATATTTTTGCATCTGGAGCAGGTGACGGGAATCGAACCCGCGTAACTACCTTGGCAAGGTAGTGTTCTACCATTGAACTACACCTGCGTGAATTCGATGCGAGTATCATTATAAAGAACTATACGTGATTATTCAAGCACCAAAAATTGTGATAAAATATATTATTACTCTTAGAGTAAAGGAAAAACGATATGGATGCCTTCAAACAACTAGCCGAACTTATCTTTCCAGAAATTCAAGAAACGGTTGGTGATTTAGAAAAACGCTACCCACCCCGCAATCTCAAAGAGACGGCGCAAGTGACGCGCTTTGCTCCTTCACCAACTGGGTTTTTGCATACCGGCTCGTTATTTACGGCTATGGTCGCCAAAAAAGTGGCTAAGGACAGCGGAGGCATTTTCTTTTTGCGGCTAGAAGACACAGATACGAAGCGCGAAGTCTCAGGCAGTGGTGAGCAACTTATCTCGCAATTAGCCGAATTTGGCATCACTCTTGACGAAGGTTTTCTCGGCGACCGCGATACCGGCGGTTACGGTCCCTATCGCCAAAGCAAACGAGCCAGCATATATAAAGTTGTCATTAAACATCTCTTGGCGAATAACCTTGCCTATCCTTGTTTTTGTTCGACTGAAGAACTTGATACCTTGCGTAAAACGCAAGAAGAACAAAAAGTCGTGCCCGGCTATTATGGAAAATATGCAACGTGTCGGTATTTATCTCCCGAAGAATCAATAGTCAAGATCAAAGAAGGTCAACCTTATGTCATTCGTTTTCGAAGCAAAGGAGACCATTTTCGCAAGACACTTATTCGCGATTTGATTCGTGGCGAGATTAATATTGCCGAAAATGATATTGATATTGTTATTTTAAAATCTGATGGACTTCCCACTTATCACTTTGCTCATGTCGTTGACGACCATTTCATGCATACAACCGTCGTTACTCGCGGTGAGGAATGGATTTCATCTTTACCGATTCATGTCGAAATATTTAATGCCATTGGTTGGAAGGCTCCCGAATATGCGCACCTTCCGTTAATAATGAAGTTAGAAAATGGCAACAAGCGTAAATTATCGAAACGTAAGGATGAGGAAGCGGCAGTTAGCTTTTTTATTGAAGATGGCTATCCTCCACGGGCGGTTATGGCTTATTTAATGTCGATTGCCAATTCGAATTTTGAAGAATGGACTGAGAAGAGCAATATCTATGATATTGACAAATTTACTTTTAATCTTGACAAGATGTCACTTGATGGGGCTCTTTTCGATTTAGATAAATTAACTTTCTTTGCCAAGGAAGTAATTGCCAGAATGAGTGCTCATCGTTTAGCCTCGTTATCAAAAAAATGGGCCATTAATCATGCTCCTGAGCTTCTTGATTTAATTAATCGCAACACTGATTATTATGAACAAATTCTTAATATCGAACGCGAAAAAGAAAATCCTCGCAAGGATTTCGCTAAATATAGCGACATATATTCTCATATTCGTTTCTTCTATCATGATCACTACCTAAATTTAGTTAGCGTTGATTTACCATTTGACGAGCGCATCACTAAAGACAAAGTGATTTCCTTTTTACGAGGCTTCATGAAAGCAAACGATTACACTCTTGATAACGATGATTGGTTTTTATCTCTTAAAGAAATTGCGCTAATTAGTGGTTTTGCACCAAATAATAAGGAATACAAAAATAATCTCGATAAATACATCGGCCATGTTGGAGATGCGGCCGAAATTCTAAGAATTTCCCTGACCGGCAGCAAGAATTCTCCTAACCTTTGGGCAATATTGCAAGTCTTAGGACAAGAGGAAGCTGAAAAACGCCTTAATTATGTTATTGAAAAGTTGCGTTAAAACTGCTTAACTATTACTCGTCGGTCCTATGGTCAAGCGGCTAAGACGCAACCCTCTCAAGGTTGAATCGCGGGTTCGATTCCCGCTAGGATCACCATGTATAAATTAATCTATCTCATGATAGATTTTTTTATTTATTGTAAGACGAAAGCATCAGGCTAGCTATCATTGATAGCTGATTAACAAAAATATCATAGTTAATTTTGTCTTCTGTATCAGCGGGTCGATGATAGTAGCGATCATCAAAGTGAACAAAAGAAAGCGAGACGATATTCATATCACCTAACCAATAATGATCACTATTGGCCTGATTGGTATAAATTGTGTAGTTCTCGATGCCGAATTCTTGGCATTTTGTGTTAATAGAACCAGTGAGTCCGCCAGCATATCCAATGATTTCGAGGTCGTAATCATTTGAACCGCCGCCAATCATATCAAGATTAAAGGCTGCCCGCGTTTCAGCTCTTTCCCCAACCATATTATTTGAGTAATATTGTGATCCGAAAAGACCTGCTTCCTCGCCATTATAGGCAATGAAGATGACATTTTTCGATAAACGCTCGGCATTTTGACTGTAGATACGGGCTAATTCGAGCATTCCAGCTACACCTGAAGCATTATCAAGAGCACCGGCATAATAGCCATCATCTTCAGCATCAAAACGGCCGAGATGGTCAATATGAGCTGAGACAATGATATTGTTTGTTGCTCCAACATCTAAAATGCCTACGACATTGTTAACTGTTTTCGTTGCGTTATCAATTTCGTATGAGACATCAGCTTTATTTAGTCCGTTGCTGATGTTATTTATCAAAGCATTATATGTTTGAGGAGCGGCATAAAGCATTAAGAAATCAGTTTCATCAAACATATCTCCTTGTCCGTATTCAGTGATGGGGTATCCACTTACTTTAGAATCAAGAACAATCGCTCCTTTTGCGCCATCATTATATAAATCGGTAAGGATTGCTGAAGTGATATTGCTGACTAATACGATTTTGTCGGCATAGTTTGCTTCTATATTACTAAATACAACTAAATCGGCCTGATCATCAAAAGAAAGTCCGGAAGAAACATAACCAAAAGCTGAAAAGTTCGCGTAGAAAAAAGTGAAATCGTATGCATAGCGATAAATAGCTGATGAAGTTCTTGCACTATTGGTAACTTCAAATGAAAAATATTCGCTAAATATCCTTGTGTGTTGCTGAAGATATGGCTGAAAATATCCTGTCTCTTCAGAGTAGGGCGATAGTCCATGATCTTCGAAGTAATCGGCAACATATTGACAGGCGAGAAGGTTATCAGTGCTCCCTGAAGCCCTACCGCCTATTTCAGTGCCTGACAGATATTGAATATGTTCTTGAGCATTTTCACTTGAGATGAGTTCTGATACATCTTGAATTGGACTGCTAGAATCATTTTCACTGATAGAACTTGTATCCGTTTCGGTTGTACTCGGTGTGCACGAAACAAGTGCGAGAGCAATTGCTAGGCTAGTTATTTTTAATAGTGGTTTATTCATTGGGAACCTCTTTTTGTAAGTAGTATAAATCCTATTCTTTTAAAGAATACTTTTCAAGTTCAATTCTTAGATTTAATTTAAAAACCCTTTTCATGTGGTAATATAAATGCATGAATGCCATCTTTTTGTATTCAGACGCTCCTGGTAATGGGCGCATAATTAGTAAAATCGAAATTATTCGAACTCGCTTAGAAGAAATTTTTAATTATGTTAATATCGCCAAAGCAAGCGATCTGAGCGAGCTTGACAAATTGGCTAAGACTGCATGTTTTGAGTATGATGTGCTTGTCTTTGCTGGCGGAGACGGAACTTTTAATCGCATTGTCAATGTCATTTCCAAAGAAGAAAAAAGGCCAATTATTGGGTATATTCCTAGCGGTACGCTTAACGATTTTGGCAAGAATTTTGGCATCGATAGGCACATAACGAAATCGTTGAACATCATCAAAAAAGGAAAGATTCAAGAATTTGATATTGGCATAATCAATAATCAAACATATTTTGCTTTTGTTGCCGCGATTGGCACTTTTAGCGAAATATCATATGCCACGAAAAGAAAAAGAATCAAAACATTCGGAAGAATGGCGTATTATATGAACGCCGTTAAAGATGCCGTTATTCCACGAAGTTTTGAAGTAAAAATTACTATTGACGGGAAAACTAACCAACATCGAGTTCCGTTTCTAATGTTGCTTAATAGCAAGTATGTCGGTGGCTTTCCAGTAAATTTAAAAAATGCTCTCGATGATGGCAAATTTGATGTCTACCTAACCAAACCAGGACTTTTTAATGGTTTGCTAAATTACTTGTTTTTAAAAAGAAGAACTTCATATTATCGCGTTGATGAAGTTATCATTAATCCAGTTATTAACACTCCTTGGTGCATTGATGGTGAAGAGGGTCCCATGGGCGAAATCCACATTAGACTTATTAATAAACACCTGCGAATTTACACAAATAAGTAAATGTATCATATAAAAAAAGTGCCATATTTGCGCATTTTTTTATAAATACTGCGCATTTCTCGGCTAATCTTCAAAGATTTGTAGAATATTTTATATTCTTATAATAAACTATAAGCATAGTAATAGCGTAAGCACAGAAAGAAGGTAATTTATGAAGAAAACAACTGTCGCTTTAACCATCGCCGCATTAATTGCGCTAGTGTTGGGAATCGTAATCTTTGTAGTCGTGCCCTTTCTAAATCCTGGAATTTATTCGTTCGCTGGCTTTTTTGCAGATGGCTGGACACAAATATATTCATGGTTTAGTTTCTTGGGGAATCCCGTCTATGATCTTTTAGGAATTGTCATGCTTTCCGCAATCGGCGTTTTCGGTCTCGTCCTGCCAATTGTATGGATTGTTTTAATGGCCAAGTACAACAAACCCGAATCAGCATTGATATTGGTCAGCTGGTATTTGATATTAGTTGTCAGCGTTTTTGATGTTGCTTTTCTCTTGGGCACCCCACAATTTTTAGCGGTTGTTCTTGCGTCAAGCGTTATTCTTGAAACGATATTGTTATGGGCCACTCATGCTTTTATCGGTCTAGCTCTTATTTTGATTTTAATTGCTGGCATTATGAACATGGTCTATTGTGCAAATGCTCCAACGCCACCGAAGAGAACTTTCTCTAATGCTAGCGGAAACGATGAGCGTCTCGTTTTAATACGCGAAGAGCCGCAACCAAACGCTCCAAGCGCTGATGAAATTCGCGAAGTGCTCCATGATGAATTGGAAAATGCTCCTACTCCGGCACCAAAACCTGAAGCAACTGCTTTGCCAGTTCACACTGTTAACACGCAGCCTGGCATTAGCGGACCTTTACTTGTTCAATATATTAATACCTATGGACCTCCCGCGCAGCCACAGGCTGCTCCTGCCCCTCAGCAAAACCAATATCCGCCCTACCCCTTCTTAGCATCTTGTCCATGTGCTCGTGGTAACTTTGTGCCTTGTATGCAAGCCGGATATTGTCCGTGTATGCAAGATGGCAAGTTCCCTTGTTTACAACCACATACGATTGAGAGCGAGCCAAAAAAAGAAGAAGTTAAAGTAGTTAAAGAAGAACCAAAACCAGTCGTTAAAGAAGAAGTTAAACCAGAACCGGCAGTGGGTTACGAAGTAACAAAAGAAGAACCCGTCAAACCTGATCAAGTTAATGTCGATAAAATCAAAGAAATCATGCATGGCGAACTAGGTTTGAAGACGCTTGAAGTTCCGGTAGTCAAAGAAGAGCCCAAAGCTCCCGCTCCGGCAGTTGTTCAAGTCGGTCCTTCGCTTGAAGAAATTCGTGCAATGGTCAGGGAAGAACTTGAACTTGAAGATGAAGAAAAACCAGTTCCTGCCCCGATTATTGTTGCAGTTCCCGCCTCCGCCCCCGCCTCCGCCCCCGCTTCAAAAGAAGAACCACGTGAGAAATCACTTGGCGA
>JBAYBO010000013.1:0-25382 GCA_041669225.1 Bacilli bacterium
ATGAATCGCGGCTTGAATATCCATTCGATTCTCAATCGTCAGTCTTTTGTAGACATGTTTCTTTGCCATTAAATAGTCTCCTTTTCTAGACAAAGAAGACAAGTTAATTATACTCGAGCTATTTTTTACATTGCTGTTGCGATGGAATTGTCACTTAACTATTTTTAATTAACTGAGCATATCACTTATTAAGCCATTTCATTTTTTGGTATAATTATAATACATATGTCATATGCTTTATGGCTATTACATAACATAAGGAGAAAAAAATGGAAGAACAAGTCTACACAATGCCTTTAATTGGTGACAAAGCTCCTGCTTTTACGGCAGTGACCACTCAGGGAAATATTAATTTTCCGGAAGACTACAAAGGGAAATGGGTTATTCTCTTTTCTCACCCCGCAGACTTTACCCCAGTTTGTACAACTGAGTTCATGACCTTTGCCTCAATGGCAGATGAATTCAAAGCCCTTAACACCGAATTAGTTGGACTATCGGTCGACTCTCTCTACGCCCACATCGCGTGGCTTAGAAAAATTCAAGAGATCGAATGGAAAAATTATAAAAACATCGAAGTTAAATTCCCACTTATCGAAGATATCCGCATGGATGTTGCCAGAAAATATGGCATGATTCAACCAGGACAATCAAATACTCAGGCTGTCCGCGCCGTCTTCGTTGTCGATCCTAACGGCATCGTTCGTACGATTCTTTATTACCCACTTTCAATGGGTCGAAATTTTGATGAGATCAAACGCATCATTCAAGCTCTTCAAAAAGCCGATACTGATAAAGTCGCTACACCAGCTGACTGGCGTCCGGGCGACGATGTTATCATCCCGACTCCCGGTTCATGTGGCACTGCCAAAGAACGTATGGAAGACACTTCACCTGATAAGTACTGCTTAGACTGGTTTATGTGTTTCAAACGCGAAGGTAAAAAATAGTCATTTATTTTATTCTAAAAACACTGATGTCCCCGTCAGTGTTTTTCTTTTTATTTATTGATGACGAATAACTTCGAAGCGTTCTAGTGTATATGGGTCGTGCTTTGATATGCCGGCCTTACTTAATGCAATGCTTATTTGTTCTTCAATCGAATGGACACCTTCTAAATTGGGAAGGAGAAGTCCGCTTCGACCCCCGTAACGAACAATAACACCATACCTTTTTATATCGAGTTGTTGGGGAGACGAAATTGGTTCGGGTTTTTTAAGAACATCAACACTATAAACTAGTTCGGATAACTCAGAAATAGTAACCCGCGAGAAACGTGGGTCTTCGATTCCGGAAGAAATAGCGTTTTGGATAATTTCCTGTGCCACTGATTTTGTGGTCGGATGGATTGTTCCAATACAGCCACGAAGCGCCCCGTGTTTTTTAAGACTTACGAAGACTCCGGCAGGAGAACACTTTAATTTTTCTGACGCCTTATCTATAGATAAAATTTGCCCCGTTCTTACATATAATTCCAAAGTTTTACGGGCTAAGGAAACATATTCATCTTCATTGTGGTGAATAATATTTAACCGACTAAATTCTTTTTCTTCGTGTTGGGTTCCGTAATTTCTTTTTTCATCGATATCTTTCACTTCAAAAGAAGCGACGGCATAGCCGACTCCAAACGGGCCTTCATAAGAAAGAAGTTTTGGAATTAACGATATTTGATCGAAGATACCGGCTAGAATAAGAAGAGAACGAAAACCACATTCACCAGCTCTTTCAACTATTTGCGGATCAAGATTAAATAAATCGATAAAGCTTCCACTTTTTAACACTTTACATATTGCCTGATCAAAGAGCGGGCCTTCTTCAGCGTAGCCATAAGGTCCATCGCTTTTAAGGACGTGCGATAAATCGCCACTGGCAATCACGACGTATTTCTTAGATGAATGATTCTTGATGATGTCTTGAATGATTTTTCCGTAATTATAATGGGTTAAAAATGACATGCCGGAAAAAGATAATCTCGCGACTTGGTATTCGTGGTAATACTGATTGATAAAATAAAGAGGAATCATCGTCCCATGGTCAAGCTTATTGTTTTGTCTTCCATCGATTCCTGCTGGAAAGGATTCTTTATTTATTATCCTTGTTAAGTCCTTAATAAAATCTGTATCGTGCGAAACATAAAAAGATATTTGTGACGCATGGAAGTCGCTAAAATCACCTTTTGATGATAAGCCGCTTTCGATATGAAAGTAGTCTTCATAGGTTAAAGCGTGTGGAGAAATAATAATGATGGTATCAGGTTTAAACTGAGCGATTTCTTTGGCGATTTGGCGATACGCAGAAATCGTTTTTTGAATCGCTTGTTCATCGCCCTTTCCAATATCAGGAATTATGAGCGGCGGGTGAGGCACAAAGTAACTACGGACATTCTTCATATTAGACATTCCCAATGTATATGTATTTTAGACCAGCTTTTTGGCCAATCGAACGCGCGAGATGCAAAGACTCTAACGGCGTGACGCGAGTATTAAGCATGCGCCAAGCCGGAAAGAAGCGGCTGATGTGCCAAGGTAGTTCAACACCGAGATTCTCGACAATTGTTGAGACTAATTTCTTGATTTGATGTTCCTCATCGTTAAGGCCCGGAATAAGCAAAGTCGTTAATTCAATGTGAATATTCGCTTTTTGCATTGTTTTTAGGTTGTTTAATATTGTTTTCAGGTTGCCTCCGCATTGTTTTTGATAAAAATCATCATCAGGTCCTTTTAGATCAATATTAATGGCATCGAGATAAGGAAGAATAACTTCAAGTGTCTCTTTACTCATGAAGCCATTGCTAACCCAAATGTTCTTAAGCCCTTGTTCCTTGGCGAGTTTCATTGTTTCCAAAACGTATTCAAGAAAGACGGTTGGTTCACTATAAGTATAAGAAATTGAAGGTGTCTTGAATTTCAAAGCTCGCGCGATATGTTCTTCTGGGGTAACATCGTCTCCCTCGACGACAAATTCGTTATTCGGAGTTTGTGATATTTCATAATTCTGACACCACGGACAATGCATGTTACAGCCCACCGCGGCAAAGGAATATGTTTCCGATTTCGGAAGATAGTGATAAAGAGGCTTCTTTTCAATCGGATCGATCGCGGCAGCGATGCAAAGACCATAATTAAGCGAGTATAAGACGCCACTTATATTTGTTCTGACTCGGCAGATGCCTCGATTTCCATGCGCGATTAAACAGCGGTGACTGCAAACATTGCAACGCACCTTGCCATTAGGCAACTTATCATATAGCAAAGCTTCTTTCATATATCATATTTTACCTTATTTCAAACTTTTCGACATTTTTATAAACGCTTACATTTTTCGGAATGCAAAATATTTTTGTTAGATTGTGGGCTATGTGTATAATAAAA
Organism: Bacilli bacterium; assembly: GCA_041669225.1. Lineage (GTDB taxonomy): Bacteria > Bacillota_I > Bacilli_A > RFN20 > CAG-826 > UBA1424. Next base: position 3,369 of record JBAYBO010000013.1, read on the forward strand.
AGCAAGATGGAACGAAAAGGAGGATAATCCATTATTCACTAAATGTAGCGCCTGGCCCTCTCCGTAAAGAGGGTGACGAGGAACAAGGTTTTCGAAAGATTCGGCGGGTGCCTTGTCGGCCCAAGTGGTCGTTAGAGATGGGACAAATTCACAGAGCCCTGATCATGCTTAGCCTTTCATCTTAAAATACATCGAATTTATTTCGATATATAAATAGTGGATTTACTTTAATCATGAAATTCTGAAGTGCGATTTTGCATGGATGCTTGCTTTTATAATTACTAGCAATTATCTCAATCTTTTTGTATCGAAAAAAATGGGAGTATTAACAATGGAAAAACAAGTCGTGATCGAAGAATTCGCTAAAAAGCAATTCAACGATAAAGTAATGCGCAGTTCACTGCCATTATCGGTATATAAAAAATATCAACAAGCTATTTGTAATGAAACACAGATAGACCGCGAAACAGCGGACGCGATTGCGCACGCCATGAAAATATGGGCAATCGATTTAGGAGCCACTCATTTTTGTCATTGGTTTCAGCCGATGACGGGTTTGACGGCCGAAAAACATGAGTCATTTATTCAAATGGATAGTGATGGGCAACCTATCGCTCGCCTTTCTGGAAAGTCGCTCTTAAAAGGAGAAACAGACGGATCCTCGTTTCCTAACGGCGGACTACGCACAGCCTTTGAGGCCCGAGGGTACACTTATTTAGACATCACATCATACGCCTTTGTCAGAGGTCATGTCCTATTCATTCCGTGTGTGTTCGTTAGTTACACCGGTGCTAAACTTGACCAGAAGTTGCCCCTTCTTGTCGCCTTAGAAAGAGTAAATACAAGTGCCTCAAGCGTTTTAAAAAAACTTGGTTACAAAGATTTCAAATCCGTCAAGGCGATGATTGGACTCGAACAAGAATATTTCCTAGTCGATAAGGAACAAGCTTTGAAGCGTCCGGATATCGTTTTTACGGGCAAAACTTTATTTGGTGAAAGTATGCCCAAAGATCAAGGTATGAATGATCACTACTTTGGTGCATTGACCGAACGTGTTTCCGCCTATATGAAAGAAGTGAATCAGAAGTGTTGGGAAGTGGGCATTTATGCCTCAACCGAACATAATGAAGTGGCGCCTGGCCAATATGAATTCGTCAGTATTTTCACTAACGTTAATGTAGCGGTTGATCAAAACATGGTCGTGATGGACATTCTTAAAAGAATGGCCTTGCGTCATAATATGATTTGTTTATTAAACGAGAAGCCATTTGATGGCGTTAACGGTTCGGGTAAACATAATAATTTTTCATTAATGACCGATTCGGGAATGAATCTGTTTGAACTTCGCGAAGATCATGTTTCAAGTTTAAGATTTCTTGTTTTCACTACTGCCTTTATTCAAGCCGTAGATCGTTATGCGACGTTAATTCGCATGACGTGTTCTGATGCTGGTAACGATCATCGCTTAGGCGGGCACGAAGCTCCGCCGGCGATTGTTTCAGTTTTTCTTGGTGATCATCTACATCAAGTTTTTGAAGAATTGGCGAGTCGTCCTAATGTCACTCCGCTTGAATTAGAAAGAATGTATTCGCCAATGCACAATCTTTCTGCATTACCACTTGATATCACGGATCGCAATCGTACCTCGCCAGTTTCTTTTACCGGCAATAAATTTGAAATTCGGATTTTAGGAGCCTCGAGAAATCCTGCGGCTTTAAATACTGCTTTGTTAGCAGGTATTGCTGAATCACTTGGTGAAATCAACGCAAGACTTGAGGGTGTTAGCAAAGATAAGCTGAATGAAGAAATAATTAAAACCGCTCACGATATTCTTGCCAAGCATCATCGCGTTCTATTCGCCGGTGATGGTTATAAAAAAGAGTGGCAAGAGGAAGCGGCGCGGCGTGGACTGGATAATTTTCCAAATTATATCGATAGCGTCGAAACGTTTAAGCAACCGCATGTTCGGAAAATGTTTTCAAGTCTTGGCGTGCTGAGCGAAGCAGAAATCGATGCCCGCTATGAGATTTATTACGCGGAGTTTATTGAAACAATTTTAATACAAGGGAAAACTTTGATTTCAATGGTCGATAAAGGCATTATACCGGCATTGATAAAAACTGCTGCTTTATATAAGAGTACAGCTATTGCCATGAATGGTTCGGTTTCCTCAATTGCTAAGCGAAGCGCTGAGTGCGGTAGACTCATTGATGAGTTGGATCGCCATAACGAACTTTTAAGTGCAGGAATAAAACTCGCATCGAATAATCATAGCAAAAAAGAAGCTGCGGATATATGTGTTAAAAGCATTCGTCCCCTTCTGCAAAACATAAAACAATTATGTGACGAAGCAGAACATATTTTGCCAAAAGAATATTATCCATTTCCAACGCTTCAAGACTTAATTGTATAGTTAACTTACAGGAGGAATTGCATCATGTGTGGAATTGTCGCCGGAGTATCGCTGAAGTCGATTCGCGAGTATCTTATCGAAGGTTTGAAAACAATTGAATATCGTGGGTATGATTCGGCAGGAATTGCCGTTTTTTCCGACAAAAAACCTGAGATTTACAAAGTTAGAGGCCGAGTCGACGATTTAGATAAAGAGCTGCCTGCCTTACTTGATGAAGTTGTGGGAATCGGCCATACGCGTTGGGCAACCCATGGTGAACCCTCAGCAATAAACGCTCATCCTCATACTAGTCACAAGGGATTGTTTACTATCGTCCATAATGGTGTCATTGAAAACTTTCGTGTCCTAAAAAATGAATTGATTGGAAAAGGATACGTATTTATTAGTGAGACAGACACAGAAGTAATCGCTAATGTTCTTGAAGATTGCTATTTAGAAACAAGAGAACCCCTGCGAGCAATTAGTAAAATGATGTCGCTAATTAAAGGAAGTTATGCTCTAGCGATTCTTTTTAGCAAAGATCAAGACAAGACATATTTTTCCAAAAAGCGCTCGCCACTTTTAATCGGTCACGGAGACGAAGGAAACTATCTTGCCTCTGATTATCTTCCAATGCTTAAAAAAGCCCAGAAATTTGTCACGATTGGTGACAATCAATATGGATATATTTCTCTTCATGAGATAAAGGTATTTGACCGGAATGATAAATCGCTTGATGTTATTTTTCATAAAACTGATTTAAAAGCTGAGTCGTTGGATTTAAATGGCTATCCTCACTATATGTTGAAGGAAATCGAAGAAGCTGATAAATGCATTGAATTGCTGATTGACAACTACTTTGACGGCACATCATTTTTGTTTAACGAAAAGATGTTAGAACTAATCAAGGATGCCGAAAATGTCGTTTTTCTTGCTTGTGGAACGAGTTATCACGCCTGCTTGCTCGGAAGTCGTTTCTTAAGAAACGCCGGCAAAATTAGCGATGTATATATTGCCAGCGAATGGGCTTTTAATCCCTATTCATCAGGAAAGAAAACAATTTATATTATTATGAGTCAATCAGGCGAAACCGCCGACTTGATTCACTGTCTTGCCGTTGCTAGAAAGATGGGCGGAAACATTATTACCATAACGAACACACAAGGCTCGACGTTGTCACGTAACGCTGATTACACGTTGCTGCTTTATGCCGGCCTTGAAGTGGCTGTTGCTTCGACAAAAGCATATGTCGCTCAAGTTAGCGCCTTGGCCTTACTTACGGCCGCCTTACAAGATGATGTCGGTGTTATTGGTGATCTAAAAGAAGTTATTGCCGCTCAAAAAAATATTATTAATGAACACGATAAAATAAAAGAGTTAGCAAACTTTGTTGCCATTAAAAACGATGTATATTTTTTAGGTCGTGGTTATGATTATGATTTAGCGTTAGAGTGTTCATTAAAACTTAAAGAAATAACCTATATACATAGTGAAGCGTTTCCGGGTGGAGAATTAAAACATGGTCCGATTGCCCTGATAGAAAAAGACACACCTGTTATTGGCTTTATTTCTGATGAAAACACGTCGCTGGCAATGCGCTCAAACATGCATGAGGTAGATGCGCGCGGCGCGCGCGTAATAGTCGTTAGCACACATTCACTTTCTCATTCGGAGGACGATTTTGTCGTTGATGATGTGCCTTTATATTTGAGTTCGCTTGTCAAAGTCGTATTTGGTCAATATTTGTCTTACTATGTCGCCTTAAAGCGAGACCTGAATATTGATAAGCCTCGCAATTTAGCAAAATCCGTAACTGTCGAATAAGAAGATTTGTTCCCTGAGCATTTTCTTAGCACTCTACTCTTGACAGTGCTAAAATTTATGCTACAATGATAGTGCCCCTAAAGGGGGACACAGAAAAGGGAGGTGAAAATATGAGAAATAGAAAAGGAGAACTAGTTCTTCACGATCCGTTTTTCGACGATTTTTTCCCGCTTGATCTTTTCAAAACGGATTGGCCTGACACTCGGCGCCACACCACGATGAAGACTGATATCGTGGCCAAAGATGACCATTATGAATTAATGGTTGATCTCCCGGGTCTTGCCAAAGAAAACGTCGAGATCTCACTTGAAAACGGCTACCTTTCAATTAAGGCCGAACAAAAAGTCGAGACTAATGAAGACAAGGAGAACTACATCCATCGCGAGCGCTATTATCAATCAGCGTGCCGCAGCTTCTATGTTGGTGATGGTGTTGAGGAAAAAGACATCACAGCCAAAATGGATAACGGCGTGTTGACGGTCACATTTCCGAAAGAAACGCGCAAAGTCGAAGCGAAACGGATGATCGAAATCCAATAATCTCTTATCACAAAAGACACTCAGAAATTGTTCCGAGTGTCTTTCTTTTTTATCGATAGATTTTTGAGACTAGAAGATTGATGTTTTGCGTTTTTTAAACATGACGATTGATGCCATGCTTACTGTTAAAAGAGAAATAGCAATTATTACGACTGCCCAATCAACCTGATATTGTGAATTAATTAGACGTTGCGGTGGTGCATAAACAACATTATTTTCGCCATCGACGAGCCAGTTATCAGATGCCAAGGTTGAATACTTATTTATAAGCACTTGGTAGCGCGCTCTGGCATCAGCGATAATTTCATTAGTATTATTGACGAATTCGTTTTTGGCTCCAGATGGAAGAGTAAGATATTCACTTTCCAATTTGTTCCAAGGAATAAGGCTCACGTTTTGGGCCGTGCAACCCGCCGAGGTCTCATCACGGAAGTAGATGGCATAGTTATACGCCACTTCGTAATCAGTTAATGTGCCTTTTTGAATCACATCAATAAAGTCGTAATTAATCCAGCCTCCATCGTTGGTCGTACCGGTTAAGGTTATGGTTCTTGCCCCTGCATTCATATTAGCGATGATATGAACGATACGCGGTGTGTCCCACCATCCCGCGGCCGGCATTTCAACTTCAATCCAAGCTCCTTGATCGATACGTAGATAAGAGACACAGTTAACACCGGTTGCATAGCGAATATATAAATCAAAGACACCGGTCCCAGCGGCTGTATACGCTAAAGACAAAAAATTTACGTTCGATAAATCAGTACTAATTTGTGATGAATCACTAAGCGTACTTTTGGTCCCCATGTCTCCGACATACAAATCATCGGACCAGTTCCCATTACCTAATTCTCCTTCACCCGATCCTTTGATGTTTCCACCACTTTTGGTATTAAAATCCTCAACTTCAAGGCGGGTAGCGGAATAATCGATTACTATGTCGTCTTTTAGAGCCAGACCAATGAGTCCGATTTTTTCGGTGTTATCGTTTGGTTTATATATATCGATTGCATTTGTGCCCTCAATAAAACCATTGTCGGTAAGTAAAGAGGAAGGAATCGTGATAGTATCGTAAACTGATTCGACGGGTTCATAAACATCGAAATTAAACCCAGCCCCGCCATTAATGGACATATGAAGTTGGGATATTCCGTCAGTATGCTGCTTACAATAGTAAGTAACATCAATGGAATTCGTATTTTCGGTTGCCGAAACCTTGAACTTAGCATTTGAACGCCATTGAGAGTTGCCATCATAGACTAATTCCGAAGTGTAAACAAAAGCATCGGGATCATGAACTCCGTCGCCAGTATATGAAAGATATGTATTTTGTAAATCTGAGTGTGCGGCAAAATAAACACCTCCGGAAGTGTCTTCATCAATCAAAGTAACCCCATCAGGAAGAATGAGTTCATTAATGACACCCCATTTCAAGACGGCAACAATGAAGACGTTTTCTCCCTCATTAAGAGATATATTGAGATTATAAACAGAATTGCTCCAGCCATTATCTGGAAATGTTACATCAGAACTTACTCCATTAACAAAGATTTTGACTGGATATGTTCCGGCCGCATAGCGAAGACCAATTTGATAGCTGGCAGTCGAAGCAGCCCCTAAAACGACACGACCATAAGACATATCCCAAATATTGGCTTGGAAGCTGGCTTCTTCATATCTTGTTGAGATGCCGTTTGGCCATCCAGCATCATAGCGAATGCGATTCATTTGAAAGACATCGCGGGCATTGTATGCCGTTACATCTGCTCTGGTTTCACTAATTCCGGTGTGCATGATGTTAAGACTGACGCCAATTGAGAGCATGGTCGCTAACGTAATGGTCGTCAGAATGCCGAATAAACTTTGTTTTTTCATAAGATTACCCCCTTTGTTTATTGTGCATTAGTACAGTTGTTATTGAATGGGCAGGAAGCTTAATTATTGTTCCTTGTCCATCAAGATGAAGAGTTGCTATTATTCCTCTTCCTTCGTTTTGAATGATGGTGACCAAATCATGATTAGGATTAAGAAACGACACGGAAAAAACTTTTTTTGCGCCGCTAACTTCTGATTGAATTCTTATCGCTCCTGGAAGAACATATTTGGAAAAATGGCCAATATAATAATATGAAGGATTAAAAATTACTTCTCTTGTTTGTCGATTATATATAATCGGGGCTTCACAATAATTACTCGCATGATTTGGCCCCCCGATTTCATCAACGACCAAATTCCAATCAATCCACCCTTCACAATAGTTATTGAAATCATGAATCATGTTGCGACCATAATGCTCGCCATGTTTCCATAGACCAATTTCACTGAAACCATTGACGTGATTCGTGAGTTCGACGCAACCTTCGGTGAAAATAAGATGCTTGTCTGGATATTGATTATGAACAAGCGAAAGGTTTTCGTACTCATTCGATACATACCAGTGATAACCTAACCCCCATACAACATCGCTTACTTCTTTTCGTGCATAGATTTCCTTGGCTCTTTCAAAAATGTGGTCGCGATTATGATCCCAAGCGAGAAGTTTCGTTTTTTCTAAACCATTTTCTTTAAGAGAAGGATAGAGATGGTCGGCGATGAAACTAGCCTCTTCCCGACCACTAAATAAACATGATTCCCAAGTTTGAGTGGCTTCTGGTTCATTTTGAATAGTTAAGAATTCGATATTGATGTGGCGTTTTTTCATTTCTTGCAAATATCTTGTGATATAACGCGCCCAAAGATCGTAGCAATCTAGTTTTAATTTTCCTCCCCCTATCATCGAATTATTAGTTTTCATATAAGCCGGCGGACTCCATGGAGATGCCACAAGCCGCAAAGGATAAGCAGTGATTGTTTTTGCGATTTCAATGATGGGAATGACGTATTTTTCTTCATGAGTTATATCAAATGTTGCTAATTTTTCATCACCTTCGGCGACATATGTATAAGGAGCAAGCGAGAAATCACACGAATTGATGGCCAATCTTCCTAAGCAGTAATTAAGACCATCGGAAGTAAAGTAGGCTTTCATAATCATCTCGATTGTTTGTGGTTTTGCGCTCATGATGTTATAACAAGCAGCTTCGGTAAATGCGGCTCCAAAACCGATGATTCTTTGATGATTTTTTTGTGGGAAAAGCTTGATATTGCATCGCTTTTGCTTTTTTTGCAAACTTAAATCAGCAATGAATCGCTTGCACCAATAGCCATTTGATTTTGTTGTTTGTATTATTTCGATCATGTTTTTATTCCTTTAATTAAACGTGATTTTAAGAAGCCCTTCCCACCTAGCGAAAGAATATGTTCGCCCACCATGATTCAAAGTGCGGGCAAAGTTAATGACCATATCGCTTGTCATATCGCTCCGCTCATTATTGATGTTTAAAACGACGTCGTAAAAAAGCCCTTGTGTTGTGAGTTCATTTAAGTCGAGAGAAAATTCAAAATGATTGGAGAGGGTGGATTCGTTTGGCACAACAATTAATGTTTCGGTTATCATACCAGTCCAAAATGTTATTAAAAGCTCAGCGTCATAGTTGCCGTTCATCACGCCGCTAACAATTAGTTTTGGCTCTTCACCAACGGAAGCGATATCGGCAGATGCCCCAAAGTAATTTAGACTTTCAAATGCGATTTTAGCTAGATTGTCCCATTCCTTGAATGCGTAGCGGCGATTACCTATCGTGATATTATTTCGTTCCATTGCGTCGGCACCAATTTCATAGGCGATCTCGGTTGTTTTATCTATGATAACAATGTCATACCAAACTCCACTTTTATTCAATTGAGAACAATCAAATCGATAATCTAGACTGCTAGAGCTACTACTTGTCACTTCAAATGATTCTCCGTCAATTTCTTTAACACATAGAATTAGATTGGCGGGAGCAATATTGCCAGTGATTGTAGCGGTTACTTGAAGACTCGGAGCTCCTGAAATACTATTTAAAGTCAAATGTGGATCACTAAATAATTGCGCTCCATCTACTAATGGATAAGAGACAAATGTTGAGAGTCCGTTTTTGCCGGTCATGACTAGAAAGTAGTATGGTTTTTCTTCGTTATAGTTAACATCTTGATATGTTTCTTCCAAAATATAAATTGGATCAACGACACCTGCGGTTGTCCGATTTACTAATTCTGCGTTCTCATCAAAAGTCGGAGTGGCACCTCGATACACCGCTTTTCCATAAGGATCACAGAAGCTGCTCCAAGACGTATCAATATCAAGTCCGAAAGTAATGGTAGCAATGTCTTCAGCGACGATGACATTAGGCTGCATTTTGGGAATAGATAGTGGCAAAAAGGCCATTTTTTCATTCGAAACAGCCCATAGATAGAAGTCATTAAGCGGTGATTCAACAACAATTTTGTATGTTAATTCTGCTTCGTTTGTATGTACAGAAATAGTGCTTTCCTGATAGTCATCTGAATCGCCGATTCGAAATTCTAAGTCCTCGTGTTCTTTTTCAAGGGTAACAAACAGCTCGTATTGTTCAATCGTTTTTTGGACAATTTTGATGTTATAGATTTTGAACCCGCTATTATACTCTTCATGTTTTTCTTGAAGAGGGGCCACTAAAGTCACGATACTTTCAGGTTGAAGGCGATATGTCACTACTTCCCCGTTCATTACTAAATCAACATCTTCATAAGTCGTTGAATCATTATTAGCCAAAACATAGGCGTATGAACCGTCACCACGCCGATAAGATGCACATTTAATCTTGGCTTCATTATCGCTTAATGAATCAATTAAATATGACCTTTTGCCATCAATGGATTGTGTGTATTTACTAATGTGAGTAAATGAGTAATAAGCAGCTGATTTTGTAATAATGTCATTTTTTAATGACAACATCCCATAACAATGCGCGTTATTTCCTAAAACCGGTTGTCCGTCGCTTGTCAAAAGCGCATTCCAATATATTGACATGCTCGCTCCGTGACTTAGCGGTCCGACGGTAACGTTTGCGCTCGACCAACTTAAGTTTGCGGCAAAGTCAATCGATTCATCGCTTTCGGTAATTTCAGTCATGTAATTTTCCATTTCCGGATATGAATCCCGATTATTCGCAAACAGGCTGGAATAGACATTAGACCACTCCGCTCCATAAGCATGAAAAGCAAAGCCAGATACAGTTGATTTCAGTGCTTCGTTGTTATTAATTTCCTCAGCGAACATATTAAATAGAAATCGGTCGGATTCAGAACCGACATTATGATCATAAGCCATTATCTTAGTCGCCAAATTATGGTCACTAAGATATTCGCTGACCTTTTCTGCCACACGAATATATTGAGGAGTACCCATCTGCATTGAAGGATAGCTCACATTGGCGATTGTTGGTTCATTTATTAAAGATAAATATCTAATGTTTATTCCTCGTAGTTTGTAGTCATTTAGAAATTGGACCAAATAATTCGCATAAGCGTTTTCTTCATTTGTAAGGCTGTCTTGATTATGACCAATCAGATTTCCTCCGATTAATGATTCGTTTGTCTTCATCCATGCCGGCGCACTCCAAGGTGCGGCAACAAAAATAATATCGGGGTTAATGGCTCGAATATTTAACAAGGTGGGTATTAAATATTCTTCGTCCGCATCAACGCTAAAGGATTCGAGTTCATAATCTTTTTGTCCCAAAGGCATATCGTCATGAGTGTAAAATGCATCGGTATTTGTATAATCACTCGTGCCGATGGGAATGCGAACGACCGTTAATGCGCCTTGTTCACTATCAAAGAGTGACTCAAGAGCACTCATTCGTTTTTCTTCGCTAAGTGTTTGCAATAAATAGGCACTGGAATGCGTTATGGCAACGCCGGTTCCGTGTAAAACATTTCTCTTAACGTCAGGATAAACATTGACCTCGGTATTGCCACTAAACTCATAAGGACGCCATTCGATATCATCTTGGCGAGCCTGCAGTTTAGATTTTGTGCCCGTTGTTTCATATACTTCGACAAAAGAAGAAAGAGCCGGATTCTTTGACTTCATCGAAAAATATAATCCAAGAGAAGTGCCGACTGCACCCAAGGTAACAACAGAACTTAAAATGATTAATAACAATGTTTTCTTTTTCATTCTTTGACACCGCCGATACTAATGCCTTGGAGGACAAATCTTTGCAATGCAAAGAAAATTATTATGAGTGGAGCCGAAACAATAACTGAACCAGCCAGCATCTGCGGATACATCGAGGGATTATTTTGTCCAGCGCTAATTAGTGAACCTAAGGAACGAGCAAGCGTAAAGACGTCAGGAGACTGCGTGGCGACAAGTGCCCACATGAAGTTGTTATAATTCCACATAAAGGTCGTGATTCCCAAGACGACGAGCATGGGGCTAACTAAAGGAAGAGCGATTGTGAAGAAAATGCGGAAATGACCAGCTCCGTCCATAATGGCCGCTTCCTCAATTTCCTTATTAATGCCCAAGAATTGCTGTCTCATCAAAAAGACGTTATAAATTGACATAATAAATGGGAGAATCAAGACGAGCAAGGTGTCGTCAATAAGCAATGTCCGACTAATGATTAAATTCGGAATTGTCATAATTGCTCCTGGCACCATCATTGAGGCAATCATCAGTTTGAAGATTAATTCTCGTCCTTTAAATTTAATGCGAGCAAAGGCATAACCTGCTAAGGCGTTTAAAAATAGATTTAAGGCCGTATTTACCAAACAGACGATCATCGTGTTGGAAAAAACCTGTGAAAGATTTAGATATTCAATCGCCGCCACGTAATTCGTAATCACAAAATGAATTTTCCCGTCAGCATCGCGAGGGAGTATGGCAAAGACAGGACTAAAAATCTGCGCTGGTTCTTTAAATGAGGCCGAGATTAACCAGAGATAAGGAAATATAAAGGTAATAGCTAAAAGAATAAGAGCCGCATACATTAAGATACGTGCCGGTTTTAGGCGAATTCTTTTTTTGCGTGGACTAGCAAGTCTTAAGGTGTTTTCCATCTTTTACCTTTCGCTCTTTTTCTTTTCTTTCTCTTCCGCCCGGAAGAAAGCGCTGACCGATAATTGTGATGACGAGAATCAAACTAAAGAGAATATAACTCATCGCCGAAGCAGTACCGACTTCTTGATATCCAAAAATCATGTTATAAATTTCCAACATGAAAGTTGTGGTGGAGCCGTCTGGACCTCCGCCAGTCATTAAGTACATTTGATCGAATGCCTGCAAAGAACCGATCGTGCTTGTAATGCATAAAAAGAAAATAGTCGGTGCCACTCCCGGTAGGGTAACGTGAAAAAATTTGCGAACTGCTCCGCCACCATCTATTTCACATGCTTCATATAATGAAGGATTAATGTTTTTCATGGCAGAAAGCATAATTAGAACGTTATAGCCAAGTCCAGACCAGACTGCCATAACTGCCATTAACGGCAAAGCGGTGGTTGTCCGGCCAAGGAGGTTTATGTTTGTCCCCCAAGCTCGATTCATCGCTCCGACAACGCCATAGGTTGGATCTATTAAAAACATCCATATTGCCGAGATAGCGACTCCGGCAGTAACTGAAGGTATAAAGAAAGCTGATTTAAAGAACTTTTCGCCTTTGATCTTGCTATTTAGCATGGCTGAGACAATTAAAGTCGTAGCGATACTAAAAGGGACGCTCATCAGCATGTACTGAATCGTAACCCATAGTGACTTCCAGAAATTTGGATACAAAATGCGATTGGTGAAGAGCTGGACATAATTATCAAATCCGACAAATTGTGGCACGGTCCGCCAATTCCACTCCGTGAATGAAATACCAAATGACATGAAAATCGGGGCAATTTGAAAGACGAGAAAATACAAAATTAAAGGCAAGATGAAAAGCCAACCAATTAATGCTGTTCTTCGCTTTTGCCGTTTCTTGTCAGTCACGACCATATCGGTCCCCCGTGCTACAACTCTAGAAGAGTAATTGATTTGCCGCTGCTGCGGCATCATTTAATGATGATTGAATGTCTCGCGGATTTTCATCGCTTAGAATCTTGTCGCTTAACGCCGGTCCTAAATAATCATCGTTAACGCGGATCCATTTTGGGATGACAGGTCGCGGAACAGAATTTTCCATCTGTGCGATAATAATATTAAGACGCGTGTCCTCGCTTGTTGCGTAAGTGCGTATTGCCGGAAAGTTGCCCGTAAAATCAGATAAATTATCTAGATTTTCCTCCCGTAATAAAAACTCCATGAGTTTGCCACATTCAACTTTAAGTTTCGAGTGACTATAAACAACGGCGTTTTCTCCACCCATGTTTGAACGAGAAATTTCCCCTGTTTTGCTTGGCACGAGTGCCACATCGTAATTTAATGTTGGGAAATTAATATCGAAACGATCAATGTCTGATGAAGAACCGAGTTTGAACGCGACCAATCCATTACCAAAAGCATCGCTCGTTCCGCGATTAATGATTGAAGTTTGATCGCTTCCATATAGGCTACGAATCATTTCGGCTGCTTCAATTCCGTGTGAATCATTAAAAGCAACCGCCGATTTTCCTTCATTTAAAAATGAACCTCCGCAATTTGCTAAAAAAGCTTGAAAATACCATCCAGCATACCCACCATTTCCAATACCATCAAATAGTGATTTTCCACTTGGAAGACTATCGCGGCACGAAAGCCACTCCTCCCATGTTTGAGGAACGGTAGCGACAAGATTTTTATTATAAAATAAAACGCTGGCGGTTACATTCAGAGGAAGGCCATATAGTTTATTATCATAGATGTTTGTTTCGTATACCGAGGAGAAAAAATCGTCCTGACTGACCGAAGTAAAATCAGCAAACATTGAAGAAATATCGTAGATTGTTCCATCGGAGGCATAATCGGCAATTAACGGCTGATCAAGATAAGACATGTCAGGTTTTGAACGACCGCTTAGCGCGCTATTAAGTGCCATATTAAAACTATCTTTTACAACTAAATTTAATTTAACCTTGATGCCAGTCTCCTCGGTGAAATCGGAAATCAAAGCTCTAAAAGCATTTTGATGTGCTTGCGTCGAAGGCTGATAAGCCCAAAAAGAAACGATGCCCTCACCCTGATTATCTTGGCACCCGACTAAGGATAAAAGGATGGTTGGCAAGAAACTTATTTTTGCAAAAACCTTATTAGTCATATTTTCCCCCTAATGATATCGTTAACATATCGTATTGAAATGAACATTTTGCCTATAAACCTCAAATTTACTTGCGCGTCGAGTTTCCGACTTTTAACACAGGCATATAATAATTCACGCTGGCATTAACGCTTCGTGGATGATGTATCTTCTTCAATAGGAGTTTTGCTAGTTCGACACCGATTTCATAAATTGGCTGATGAATGGTTGTTAATTGAGGATTGATAATAAGCTCCTTACCAAGACCATCGAAACCAGTGACGCCAAGACTATCCGGAACATAGCGATTAAGGGCCGAGGCGGCTTGTATTACACCAGCTGCCTGGTCGTCACTCGAACACATAATACAATCAATCCGAGGGTTATCAGTTAGTAACTTTTTACCCGCTAAAAATCCGGCATTTGCGTTGTTTTCAACAAAATCGACCATTTTTTTCTGTAATTCCAAATTGTGTTTTTTCAAAGTATTCTTGAATCCTTCAAACCGATCCTGTGTAAATTTCTTATTTTCATTGATGCCAACGAACGCGAAATTCCGATAGCCCTTTGTATAGGCATATTCTGTAATCATTTCCATTCCTTTGACATTATCCACATCAATACAATCGGCGTTCTCACTATGGCCGAAGAGAACAAGGGGCTTTTCGAGCGCTAATGCTTTGAGATTATCTTCATTCGCGATTGTTAAGCCCATGAGAATTAAACCGTCGACCGCTTCATGGTTATACCATTTTTTACTAAGTAGAACTGAATATCCATGTTCGCCGAGATAACCGCTAATACCCGCGCTTACCTGCAAAACAAATTGGTTAGTTGGATCAAGATTGTATGGAACATATAAATAAATTATATTTGTGCGATTATAAACGAGAGCTTTGGCGACATTGTTTGGTGAATAGTGGTACTTGTTAATGGCATATAAGATTTTTTCTCTTGTTTTTTCTTTAACGAGTTCGGGTTTATTTAAAGCGCGCGAAATAGTAATGGCTGAATAGCCAGTAATTTTGGAAAGTCCTTTTAAAGTAATACTCATTATTGTCTACCAAATATATTATAAATACGAAATGTTAACGTTGTCAATTTTAATAAAATTATAAATAGTGCGCGAATAGTTGTTTGAGACGCAAGTGCAACTCGAAGAAACTTGGTATAATATTTAACAATGAATACTTTTCGTACTCTTAGATTAATCGATAAAGCGAGGATTAATCTTTTATTGGATGACTCTTTTTTTATTAATGATTATTCTTCAAGCGAACTTGTTTTCGAAAATATGTTTGTTTGGAATTTTAAAAATCAAATTGAAATACTTTGGATTAATGATGAACTTGGGGTTATTCGAAGTCTAGAACAAGATAGCAAGTGGCTTTTCTTTCCACCGATATGCCGAACAAAAGAAGAATTCATCGAAGGTCTTACATACATTAAGGACAACTTCCCAGATGCTTTAGTCGCTGGTTTATCAAAACAAATGATGGAAGGCACTCTAATGAAAGATGGTCTTTATCTATACGACGATTATTTTTCTGAATATATCTATAACCCATGTGATTTAGCACAAATGAAAGGCGGTAAGTACTCGCGGAGACGAAATCAAATTGCTCAATTTAAGAAGAAATATAATTATTCATTCCTTCCTTATGAGGATCAGCATTTTGATTTGGTTCAAGAATTCCTTTCTCGCTATGAGCAAGAAGGTGGTGCCGGCGAAGACTTTGATGCCATCCTTTATGCTTTAAAAAGTCGGAATTGTATTAATTTATTCTGCGATTTGTTACTTGTTAATAATTCTATTGTTGGCTTGAGTATTGGCACGATTAGTGTCTTTAATCACGCCGCTATTTTATTTGAAAAAAATGATTTGAACTTTGCTGGAAGTGGAGCGCTTCTCGTCCAACTTACGGTCGCTGCCCATTATCAAGAATGTAGAGTATTAACTAGGCAAGAAGATCTAGGTCTACCGCAACTTAGGAAAGCCAAATTTGCCCTCAATCCAATCAAAAAAGAGCGTAAATATTCTTGCCTTTTCGATGCGAGAACGATTGAACTTTATCATCTATATTTAGAATCATTCGAAGACTCACGCGATTATGTCGATTTCTTTTTTCTTCATTATTATCGTCCAAATTACACCTTTTCTATAGAACGTGATGGCGTCGTGGCGTCCGCGCTGCATATTATCATGAAAAAAATGAGGTACAATAATAAAATTATTGATTTACCTTTTATTGTCGCGGCCAGCACCCATAAAAACTATCGACGTCAGGGGCTGATGCGCGAAGTCATGAACAAGACGTTTGACTCGCTGATTAAGGAGGGTCATATAGTTGTCTCGCTTTATCCAGTTAATCCAGATTTTTATTTTGACTACGGATTTATTCAATATGTCTTTTCGCGAAACATCGATTTATATCCGCAATCATTTGAATGCGGATTGGAACAAACCAATGATGCGGAACTTCTAGCTAATATGTATAACAAATACGTCGACAATTATGAAGGATATGTCGTTCGCGATGAGAACTATTATGTGAAATACATGAACTCCTTGTGGCAGGATGGCTATGTTTTTGAACTTATTAAAAAAGAGAACGAAATTGTCGGATACGCCGCTCGGAAGGATGGAGATATTAGTGAAATATTGCTATGTGAGGAACAAAAACCAGTGCATAAAGATCTCGATACATCAGAGACATTTTTGCCTCATCCAGAGGGCGATATACCAACAAACATGATTCGCATACTCAATGTTTTCGAATTACTAAGAAGCATCTCGTTTGGGGAAGAAGAAACTGGCGCAATTCGCTTAAAAATTGTTGACCGGTTCGTTAAAATAAACAACACGATTTTAAGCTTATTTTTGCTTAAGAAAAAATTAGACGTTATGGTATGTGAGGAGTACGATCTTGAGATTGCAATTGAAGATTTGACGAAAGTCCTTTTTCTTGGTCGCGGAAATGAGCAGTTGGCATTCCTTTTTCCCAAAAAGAAAATGGTATGCTTTGATAAATTTTAATTATAAGCATGATGATTATGCTACTGCCCGCCATATGATAAAATGTAATTAGTCTATCAGACGCTTATTTTTAATGAGGTAAAAATTATGAAGAAAATAGTTATTGTTGGCGGAGTGGCCGGCGGAGCAACAGCGGCAACGCGGGCTCGTAGGTTAAGCGAAGAAGATCAAATTATCATTTTCGAAAAAGACGAGCACGTCTCTTTTGCTAATTGTGGGCTTCCTTACTATATCGGAGGCGTCATTACCAACCGCGAACGCCTACTCGTGGAAACACCCGAAACGTTTAAGAATAAATTTAACATCGATGTCCGCAACTTTTCAGAAGTTATCGCCATTGATACAAAACATAAAAAAGTGACGGTTCAAGAAGTTAAAACCGGACGCACATATGATGAGACATACGATAAGTTGTTGTTATCACCGGGGGCCGCGCCTATTTGGCTACAAATTCCTGGCATTGAAAAAGCACACAATGTTTTCTCAATGAGAAATCTTGTTGATACCGATAAAATTTATAATTTCGTTAACAAAGAAAAAGTTGAATCAGCCGTCGTTATTGGTGGCGGATTTATCGGTGTCGAACTTGCCGAGAATCTCGTCGAAAAAGGCATTAAATCCACGATTGTTGATTTAGCCGATCAAATTCTTCCTCCTCTTGATTTTGAAATGGCCAAAATGGCTCAGAATGAACTTGAGACGCATGGTATTAAAGTATATTTAAAAGACTCGGTTGCTGAAATTAAAGACAACGGAAAAACCGCCGTCCTTAAAAGTGGTATCGTTTTAAAAACCGATTTGATTATCATGGCTGTCGGTGTTCGCCCCGAATCGCGACTGGCAATTTCAGGGGGATTAAAAGTCGGAGCTAAAGGTCACATTGTGACAAACGAACATCTTCAAACCATCGACGTTAAAAGCGGTGAAGTAATTCCTGATGTTTATGCCGCAGGCGATGCAATTGAAGTCAAAGACTTCATCGATGGCACGCCGACTGCGGTGCCTCTTGCCTGGCCGGCAAACCGTCAAGGTCGTCTAATAGCCGACCACATGAATGGTTGGGACGTAAAATTTAACGGAAGTCTTGGTACTTCAATCGTTAAGGTATTCTCTTTGACGGCCGCTAGTACTGGCAACAATCAAAAGACTCTTGATAAGAAAAACGTCGAATATCGAGCAGTAATGGTGACTCGTTCTAATCATGCTGGATACTATCCAGGAGCAAGCGATATCGTTATTAAATTATTGTTTAGCCCTGAAAACGGCAAAATTCTTGGTGCCCAGGCTGTTGGTCAAGAAGGCACTGATAAGCGCATTGACGTAATTGCGACGGCGATTAAAGGCGGATTAACAATTTTTGATTTGCCAGATCTTGAACTCGCTTATGCTCCGCCATTCGGATCTTCTAAAGATCCAGTCAATATTGTCGGCTATGTCGGTAGCAATATGATGCAAAAAGAATTCGGCGTCGTAAGTCAGCAGGAACTTGACGAATTTCGTAAAAAAAAAGCACTCATAATTGATTCACGTACTCCTTTGGAGTACAGCATTGGTCACATCGAAGGAGCTGTTAATATTTCTTTTTCTGATGTTCGTGATAATCTAGATAAATTGCCGAAGGAAAAAGACGCCCCCATCGTTGTTTATTGTAACGTTGGTCATACGGCGTATTTATTTATCAAAGTTCTTGTCAATAATGGTTACACCAATGTTCATAACCTTCTCGGTGGATACAAGATTTATAAAGCTCTTCATCAAAAAAACCACGAAGAAGAACTTCACAATCCCGAGCATCGTGTAATCGACGAAGAAGCAACGATTAATAGTACTGATTACCGCGAGGATGAAATAAAGATATTTATTGATGCCTGCGGATTACAATGCCCTGGCCCGATTATGCAAACATATAAAGCTGTCGAAAAGCTAAAAAATGGCGAAATTGTCAAAATAGTTGCTACCGACAGTGGATATTTTAGTGATGTCGAAAAATGGTGCGTTGCAACTGGGAATACTCTTCTAAAAAAAGAAGCGACTGATAATGGTTACACAGCCGTGATTCGCAAAGGCTCAGCCAAGCCGGTTCAAAAAACGATTGAAAACGAAAATACGACAATTGTGTTATTTAGCGGTGAAATGGACAAAGCCATGGCGGCGATGATTATCGGCCAAGGTAGTCGTTCAATGGGCAAAAACGTCACGATTTTCTGTACGTTCTGGGGTCTTAACTTGCTACGAAAAGATCAGAAAGTTAAAGTCAAAAAATCATTCATCGAAAAGATGTTTGGCGCGATGATGCCTAGAGGTCCGAAAAAGATGCCAATCTCTAAGATGAATTTTGGTGGCATGGGCGCAAAGATGATGAAATCAGTTATGAAAAAGAAGAATGTTGATTCTTTGGAAACCTTAATCGAGCAAGCTAAAGCGGCAGGCGTTAAATTTATCGCTTGTACGATGAGCATGGACGTGATGGGAATTCAAAGAGAAGAGCTGATTGACGGAATTGAATATGCAGGAGTTGCCACTTATTTAGCCGAATCGGAAAAAGCTGGAGTAACACTTTTCATTTAATTCCGATTAGTAGCTTGAAATCCACTTTGTTATACTAAGTGGCTTTTATAATTCTTTATCTCTTGTAAACATTGTATTATCAAGTATTATTTAATACCATATTAGTTAGGTTTTCAAATAAATATTTGAGAGCTAAAAAAATATGGCAATCATTAATATCACAAATTATGTTAGAAAAGAAAATGACAAGCTCAAGCTTAGCAATTTTCGTGATGTTGATGCCTTGGTGTTCGCTCAACTTGCTTATTTAGACTTCTCTCCTTTCAAAAATGGTGTTCGCCTCGAATTTATGGCTGATAACGCTACAGCTGCCGCTAGTAAAAGCCACCTTAAAGAAGAAAATGAAGAATTGCTCCGGTGTGTGGCTAAAAGCCTCCGTTTTCAACATATCAAAGTCGTTCAACACGTCTCTAATTCGAATTTACTATTTGAAACGCAATTTTCCGCAACAACATTTGTTGTGAATTATAAGTTTATAATCATCGCTTTTCGTGGAACTGATGACACCATAAATGGCTGGAAAGAAGATTTCAACATGGTCTTTTTGGATGAAATTCCCGCTCAAAGTAAAGCCGTCAATTATGTTAAAAAAATCGCCAAAAAGTATCGATTTGCGAGGCTTTTAATTACTGGCCATTCCAAAGGCGGGAATATCGCTTTTTATTCAGCTATGAAACAAACTGAAAAAGTCAAAAAGCGCTTTATCTCAATTTTTAATCTCGACGGTCCAGATTTCCGTGAAAATATAACGGAGACCCCAGATTATATTAATCTTCTTCCCAAGGTTGTTAAGATTGTGCCTGAGGAAAGCATTATCGGCATGATTCTTCAAACCAATAACTATTATCACATTGTCAAATCTGAAGGAAGTCTGTTTAATCAGCATAATATGTATAACTGGCATATCGATAGCGAGACGAGCGATTTAGTTCATCGTCCATCGCTTAGCAAATCGTCGCGAAAAATCAAGAATTCCTTGTATGCATGGCTCTATAGTTTTAGCCTCTCCGATCGACAGATTATCATCGATAACTTTTTTGATTTGCTTCAGGTTTCTGAGTGCACGACCCTCAGCGAGTTTAGTGAAAACTTCAAAGGCAATGTTAAAACCATTTATGGCGAATATCGCGAATCTGACAGTTATACAAAAAAACTTATTCGCAAGACGTTTTTCGAATTAGGAAAATATTTAATGACGAATTACTTTACTCGCGAAAAAAATCTTGATAAAACTGCTAAGAAGTTTGAACAAAAACGCAAGTTAAAAGAAGGTGAATGACATGCCGTCTAGCGCAATCGTCCAATCAATTAAATTCACCGAATCGCTTTCTAATCGCGAGATGATGAAGTGGGCTTTAAAGAATGTCCGCGAGGCCCTTGATATTTTGCAGATCAATGTCACTAATGACGAATCATATCGGTTGATGGTCGTGGAGGCAAATCGCTTTTTAACCGGTTTCCATAAAGTTTCGCATATGCGGAATCACGCTTTAAAAATGCATGAATTAGCCCGTCATGAAACCGACCCAGTCCGATTGAACTTGCTAAGAGCATATGGCCATGTAATCGCAACCGCTCATGTAAAAGAGCACGCCCTGCACGCAACAGAGTATGCCAATAAAGCTTTAAAGGCTGCTCAAAAAAGCGACGAAGAAATCGCAACTTTTGTTAATGCGCAAAACGCGTCTCTCGAGTCGCTCGCCCGTTTTACTGTTTCAATTGATTAACCTTCTATAATTTAGATAAGTTATTTCTACGCGCTTCTTGTAGGACTCAAGAAAGGACTGTCAATTTATGAAAACCACCATTCTTCTCGCTCATCCATGGCATGGTAGCTTTAATAAAGCTATTTTTGATGTTGTAACAAACAAACTGGCAATTCACAATAAACCTTTTCAAGTAATTGATTTAAACAAGGATAATTTTAATCCAGTCATGACCGAAAAAGAATTAGCCCTTTTCTCTCAAGGCAAATTTTCTGATCCGTTAGTTGAAAAATACCAAAAAATGTTAACAGAAACCGACGAGCTTATTGTCATCTTTCCAATTTGGTGGGGAGATAGCCCAGCCATTTTGAAAGGTTTCATCGATAAAGTCATGTTAAAAGGTTTTGCCTATATTCAAACCGCGACCGGTTTAGCTGGAAAACTGACCCATATTAAAAAAGCGTATGTCATCACGACTTCGGAAACACCGACCTTTGTATACAAAGAGCATCTTGGCAACCCAATTGATAGTGTCTTTCTAAAAATTGTTTTAGAAGGCGTTGGTATCAAAAATAACGTCTGGATTAACAAGGATATGGTTTACTCAGGCGGTCAAGAAAGCCGCGTCGATTTCTTAGCGGCAATCGCCAATTTATTCGATAAGTAATTAGCTGATTTTTATAAAGAAGCGGATTTATAATCCACTTTTTCTTTTACTTGTAATGTGATTATGAACGCGATGACGATGCCAAGCAATGCCCCCGATAAATCAATGCCAACATCAATCAAGTTTCCGCTTCTGCCACTGGCAAAAAGCTGAATCAATTCGGAAGCACCA
>JBAYBO010000014.1:0-24498 GCA_041669225.1 Bacilli bacterium
AGCGATCCGACGGCTACCGACACACCAACAGCCACCAGCACGGAAGAAGTTCCCGAGGAAGTAGATGTCCCTTCAGTGAATTTACTCGCTGGTAAAGTCGCCGATGATGTTGTTGAACTCGAAGAAGCCTATGTCGTTTACAATCTAGCTTCTGGAAGCGTCATGACTGTCGCGACCGAAACCGGAACAGCGTTAATCAACTACTATGGTTCAGAAGAACCAACGAAAACCGATTTATTAGCTGCTACCGTTGGACAATACGTTAACATTACTGGTGCAGTCACAATCGCCACAGGTGGTGACTATGCTAGAACAATGTCAGTTGTTCCTACCGCCTTTGATTTAGTCGCTGAACCAAGCTGGGAATTCGGATCATTATTAGCCGCTGAAGCTTGCGATATGGATACAGGTTTTGGCGCGTGGGGCGATGCCTTAACACCGGATAGTTTTGGCCGCGTTTACACATTTACAAACGCCAAATTGGTTGATGCATCATATGGTGCTTCAAGCACAACCGGAACCGCTTATACTTATCTTACGTATGATGCCGAAGTTGCGGGTAAAAATACTGGCACAGGCGGTTATTATCGTCTTGGATTCTATCACTTTGACATCCCTTCATCAGTTGATTACACAACTAATCCTGATCAACTTTTCACCGTTACAGCTCTTTTAGTTGGAACGAACAAAGCGATGCCATTTGGCGCTGATGTTAATCCATCAATCCGTCTTTCTGGTTACGCCGTTATTACACCAGTCGTTGCCTAAAAACGCATTCCTAACCAATCATCAAAATAAAGCGGCTTACGGGCCGCTTTTTTATATTTATAATATTGTTATTAATTAGCTTATTTGATATATATCTAAAGCAAAAAGATAACCACGTCCACTTTTTGTTTGAATCGATATTTGTTCAATTGCTTGTTCAAAACTAAAAGTCAAAATATGTTCTGCGGATGTCTCGTTTTTTTCTAAACTAATATATTTGCGTTCATTTACTGATACATCAAAAGCATCATAAATGGTTTCCATTTTTCCATGAACGTAACTATATGATTCATAATTATATGGATATAGATGGATTGCTAGTGCATCAGCTTTAAAAATATTTTTTAAAGTAAAGACTAATTCGCCTGCTCGCTCACCAAGACCCCGACCAATTCGCAGAGTTTCTTTTCCGCGATAAACATTTATGAAAGAATCAACTTTCTTTATGACAGCACGAGAATTATTCAAATATGTTCTCAATTCTTCTTCATCGTCATAAAGAGCGTTTTCTGCTTCGCTTTCGTCATCATTTGTCCAATCTAAAGAAATCGGATCTTGGTATTTGCTTAAATCGAGTAAATCCTGAGGATAGACCGGATTTACAATCGGACAGGAAGTTAGAAGAGCGATTAGGGGAATAAAAGCAATAAACTTCTTTTTCATATTTAAATCATAGCAAGTTATTCGGCCGATATGAAGAGACGCGAAATTCTAATGTATAACGCCCACGATACTCATTTAATTGTAGATTCCCATATAAATCAACGAACTGATGTTGATTAATGTCCTGGCGCGATATATTAAAACCAAGCAATTTAACATTCATGCCGATAATCGTTGAAAGATGCTTATCATTCGAAATAAACGAAAGATTCGCAGACTTCAATCCTTTAATGAGTAAAGATGGTTCTTTAAAGCCTTCTCCAAATGGAGAAAAAGATTTCAAAATCTCATAATTGCGCATATTAATGTCGTTTAACGAAACCGGCAAAGCTTCAATTTCTTCTTCGCTAAAACGGTAGCGATCCGCCAAAGCGACAAAATCTTTTTTGAAGTCTTCAAAGTCACCTTTACGAATAGCAAGTCCGCCGGCAAAAGCGTGGCCGCCATGCGTCACAAGATACTTTTCAAGACTTCCGAATGCCTTCGTGATATTAAAACCTTCTTTCGAGCGCATACTGCCTTTTAAGAGCGTTTTATCAGTGCTGTCTTCAGTAAAGACAATTGTCGGGACCTGATGCTCGTTAACGAGCCGATTGGCAATTAATCCAATCAATCCCTCCTTGATGTCTAATTTTAAAACGATACCGGCCTCATCGCCAATGGAGTTCAAAGATTCCACTACTTCTTTGGTCAAAACTTTGCGCGAATCATTGATTGATTCGATAAAGGAACCATAAAGGTTAATATCTTCGTCGCTTGAACTTGTAAAGTATTTAATCAAGCGATTAATACTTGTCGTTTCATCCATTCGCCCCACCGCATTAACCTTCGGAGCAATTTCCATCGCAATCACTTTTTCATTTATTTCTTTGTCACCGGTCAGGCGTCTGATTGAGGAAAAATGATGGGCGTTCATCGCTTCAAGACCGAGGCGCAACAAATCGCGGTTATACTCTACAAGCGGCATCATGTCTGAAACCGTCGAGATAGCGGCGAGAGACAATAAATAGGCATCGACATAGTCGAGTAGGGCTGTCGCTAGCACAAACGCCATAAAACCACCACTGGCCGCATATTGTCCTAAATTTGAAACGAAGGGATGCAAAACGCCAACAGCATTCGGAAGTTTTCCTTCTTGAACTTCATGATGATCAACGACAAGTGTATCAATTCCTTTTTCTTTCGCTAAATCAATCGCTTCAAAGGCGCTGATACCATTATCAACAGTAATAATCAGAGAATAGCCTTTTTGAGCAATTTCATCGACGCGTCTAACATTTAATCCATAACCATCGATATAGCGACTCGGAACGTAATAACTAATTGGGTGGCCAAGCATTTCAAATACTTTGACAATAATTGAGGTCGACATGATTCCATCACAGTCATAATCGCCATAAACGATAATCTTCTCTTTATTTTGGATGGCCTTTTGAATGCGAACGATTAAAGGCTTAATTTCACTGACACGTCGGTCAAATCGCAAGTCTTCAAAAGCAAGGGGCCGCGTCATGAGGTCGTAGCGCTCTTTACTTAGACGATAATAATTAAGAAGGGCAGTTAAAAAATCCATAATTTGATATTAAAAAGGCTACCCAAAGTAGCCCTTTAATTTTAATCGTTAATCCCGATGAAGATTGTTTCTTCCGGTTCGCTCGAAGTTGATTTCGGAGCGGTTCTTTTTTTGTTCTTACGAATGCGTGGGACACGAACACGAGCGACAAGCTTGCCAATAATCTCTTCAAAGAAGAGGGCGGCAGGTCCTAATATGGTGACAATTAATAAAACGCTTAAGGCAACACCAAGGAGAGTACCACCGAATAAGGCGGCAAATGATGATGGTCCAAAACCAAAGTAATTTATTGCAAAGTAAGACATGATAATGCCAAAGACAAAGAGAGGTCCGGCCGCTAGAGCCGTGGCTCTAATCATAATTTCTCTACGAACTTGAGACGTTTTTTCTTTCGAGCGATCTTCTTTTAATAAATCGCGTTCACGAGTTAAGAAATATAACGAGGCAAACAAACTAAACAAAGCCACAACCGGTACGACGAGAGCCACAACCGGCGTCGTTGCAATGCGGGTGACGACGAAGAAAGCAAGAGTCGCAAAGGAAGACATAGCGCTGATAGCAAATATCGCCAGGGCCCGCGAAATGCGGAAACGGAAAGCTAAATAAAGTCCAACTAAGGCAACCCCGGCCAAGGTGCCGAGGGCGATGTGAGTTGTCGAGGGCTGCATGACTAAGTTTTCTGAGGTTTTGATACGGACAAGTCCTTCGCCACCTTCGATTGAATCGACATAGGCATCGAGAACGCCTTCAAGTGTCATCCCTTCGGTTAAAGAATCGCCTTCAAAATAGGCGTCTTCTTCACCAGTATATGGTTTATCAAAATTAACTATATAATAGTTATATGTTGTCGTGATTGTCGTCTCGGCATCATAATCTTCTCTTGTTTCGTGATCGATTGAACTATACGAAACGAGTTCACCATCAACGTAAACAAATTTTAAAATATTATCTTCGATGTATTTAACGTTATCCACGACCGGACTATCCCCATAGACAGTTATATAAGCCCGTGAGGTTTCCTCGTAGACAGGATTAACATTATAAATCGAACCATTGATTGCCCCAAAGACAATCATCATCACCACCGCGACAAGCGAGAAAACGCCGACACCAATCGCGACCGGTTTGGCCCGTTTGGAGAAATCACGATCTTGATAAGGACCAAAATACGTTTGTTTTTCCTCTTTTAAAAGATTAGGAACATTTTTATCTTCAATATTAAATACTTTATGATTTCCTTGGAAGGCAGTCGTATTTGTAACCAACCAAGTCATAAGACGCAAGACGATTAGGTTGACGACTAAAGTTACGACAGCGCCGATAACGAGCATCGTACCAAATGAAGCAACAAGAGCGCCACTGATAATATAACTTAAGATGCCAACAGCAGCCATAATAACCGCAATGTCAATCGCGGGAACAGTCATAGCTTTGGCCGCTTCGGTGTTAGCTTTTTTAAAGTTGCGGCCGCGATAAACTTCCTCTTTAAACTTTGTTAAATGGAGGACGCCAGCCAGTAGACTGGCGGCTGCAACGAAAACCAAAGCCAGCAACCCGGCGATATTAAACTCGGCTCTAAAAGCAACGAAAATCGCCAAGGTGGCAAAGAAAGAAATGGCTGTTGAGGAAATAATCGAAATCGCGCCTATTCTAAAAAAGAAGGCTAAAACAAGAGATATAACGGCCGCGACAACAATCGTGGCAATCAGCGTCTTGCTCATCGATAACGAAACCGACATTCCATAAGTTAATAAGCTTTCGACTTCGGCAACAATCGGAGTGGAAAAAATATTAACGACTTCATAATCGTAGGCGCTGGCGTTAAATAAATTTTTGACATAATTAGCAAGCGTGTTCGCTTGACGGATTTTTGAAGTATCGTAGTTACCTTCTTCATCGGCAAAGCCGCTGACATATTTAATTTCGGTTTCTTCGACATCACTATTTTCATAGTAAATATTCGTCGAAAGGAATTGGGCGATGATTTTATCGGCAACTTTTTGGTCTTCTTTAGATTTTTCAAAGTCTTCGCCTTCATTCCAGTTGGCCCATAAATAAATATTGGGGTCATTGGAAGGTTCTTCTTCACCATCGATTTTCGATTTGCGAAAACCAGGATTAGGATCTTCTGTCGTCTGAGGATCTTCATTCATCGCTGAGTTGGCGGCATCGACGAGAGCTTTAAATTCTGATGTATTGCTCAAAGGTATAATCACATAAGGAGCATATCCTTCATAAACGATATACGCCTCGCTATCTAAAAAGACTTCGTCATGAGTTAACCTAACCGATTCATTCACGGTGGCGATGGAAAAGTTTTGACCATTAAAACCAAGGTAATTTTCTAAGTAACCATACTCGGCATCATTTGTTGCCGTTAAGGAAACGCGAATGATATCATTGCCTTCAGTTTTGACGCTATAATTTGAAACACCCCAGGTTTTTAACCTTTCATCCATGTCTTTCGCCACTTCTTTGGCGGCGTCTTCATAGTCGATATCGGTCGTTTCATCATCTTTTTCGAATAGTTGGTAAACGAATTGACGACCATCACGATAGTCAAGATTGTTAATACCTTTTGACATGATGGGATTAATGCCGACACCAATGGCTATAATTGATGAGACGGCGAGAGTTATGTAAGCTATAAGTCGACGCATGGTGGTCCTCCGATAATGTGAGAGATAATCACTTTTTCAAAGCGGTAAATCTAAATTAAGTAGTTAATTTACGTTCGCTTATATAAGATACTACTTTTATAAAAGTAATGCAACGGAAAATTTTTGCAGAAAAGCGAATAAAAACGCGTTCTAACGCGTTAATTTAATATATTGGTATAAAGAAGAAATCAAATTAAAACAGTGATTTTTGATGATTTTTTCTCAAATGAGCATAAGCTTTTTCGGTCGCCATTCGTCCACGGGGAGTGCGGTTAATCATTCCAATTTGCAAGAGGTATGGTTCATAGACATCTTCAAGGTTCATAATTTCTTCGCCTATCGCCGAGGCCACCGCTTCTAATCCAACCGGACCTCCCTTGAAACGATCGATGATTGCCGTTAAGTAGCGCACATCAACATCATCGAGTCCGAGATTGTCAACCTTTAAGGCATCGAGAGCTTTTTTGGCATCGTTTTCAGCAATTTCATCCTTACCTTCATAATTAGCGAAGTCACGAACGCGTCTAAAAAGACGATTGGCAATTCGCGGCGTGCCACGACTGCGTTTGGCGACTAAAGAAACAGCTTTTTCATCAATTTCCGTTTTCAGCACTTTCGATGTTCTTTGAACAATGCCTTCAATTTCTTTTTCGCTATAAAAATTAATCTTTTCGACGATGCCGAAACGACTTCTGAGCGGGGAACTCAAATCACCAGCTCTTGTCGTCGCGCCAATAAGAGTAAATGGTTCAAGGGTCAAATTTAATGTATTGGAGCCTTGCTCACGAGGAATAAGAATGGTCAATTTAAAATCTTCCATTGCTCCATAAAGAACTTCTTCGACGATACGCGGCAAACGATGAATTTCATCGATAAACAAAATATCGCCGGCTTTTAAGTCAGCTAAAATAGAAGCTAAATCGCCGGCTCGTTCAATTGAAGGTCCATTAATAACGCGAATATTGCCTTTCATCTCATTGGCAATAACATACGCCAATGTCGTTTTTCCTAATCCCGGAGGACCATAAAGAAGAACGTGATCAAGTGTTTCGTCACGATGTTTGGCGGCACCCATAAAAACGCGAAGATTTCGCTTTAATTCTTCTTGACCGACATATTCCTTTAAAAATTTCGGACGCAGAGAAATTTCAACTTCTTCTTCTTTTACGTTTTTTTTGGCATCAAGAATTCTTTCGCTCATTATTTTTTAAGCTTCTTAAGCGCTAAACGAAGAATATCTTCGTTGGTCGCATCCTTTTCGTTAATACTGGCTAAGACGTTTTCAATTTCTTTAACTTTATAACCGAGACCTTTTAAGGCATCGCGTACTTCATCATATTGATTCGGGTTGCCCGAGGGCGAACCAGTCAGTTGGCCTTTTAAATCAAGAATGATTTGAGCGGCCGCTTTCGCTCCGATTCCCGGAAGTTTTTTTAGAAAAGTAATATTATTTGCGGATATGGCGCTGAATAATTCTTCTGCACTCGTTGTACTCATCGCCCCGAGAGCAGTTCTCGGTCCAATCCCTTTAACTGAAATTAAAGACAAAAAGGCTTCTTTTTCATATTCGCTTTTAAAGCCGACTAGATATTGCTCGTCTTCACGGACAACTTGGTATACGTATATGAAAATTTCCTCATCCATCCGATAATCTTCGATATGAGGAACAAATACTTGAAAACCGATACCTTCGACTTCAATGACGA
Source organism: Bacilli bacterium (assembly GCA_041669225.1). GTDB lineage: Bacteria > Bacillota_I > Bacilli_A > RFN20 > CAG-826 > UBA1424. The sequence goes on from JBAYBO010000014.1 coordinate 7,371, forward strand.
TGAAGTCTTTGCGAACTAATGTTATTTTACCTTTGAATGAATAATACATTTTCTACCTATAAAGAAGAACAAACACAATTAGTAATAAGAGAATTGAGACGGCACTTACAAGAGCAGCCACAATTGTTAAGACGCTGCGATTTTCTTCCATATTTATCCTATTATGTTAATTTTACATTACCTCAATACAATATTAAAGGAAGAAAAAGAAAAAGGGTCCAAAAGGACCCTAAAACTATTACGCTATTTTTATAAAACTTCAGAATAATAAACTTCGACACTGTTCCAGCGAGTTTGAGCGCTTGCAGTAAATGAAATTACTTCAGCGGCTGCATCAGCAGTGATTGTTACGACACTACCTTCAACGAGAACACTTCCGCCTGTAATTATTGAATTACCAACTACATCAGCGTGAGAAGTTGAGTTAGCGGTTATGATGATTGAATCAAAGACATAACCCTCTTCAATCGAATAAATAACTTCGTGTCCAGAATAAACGCGAAGTGGATTAGTATAATCAACAATACCTGAAGCTGCTGAGCTTTTATTAATTGTCAAAGTAACAACATGATCATCACTTAGCCAAACTTGTTGATCACTGCTCAATGATAAGCGTTGATCAGCTGTTGAAAAATCAAAGAGAGCTGTTCCGTCGGCTGGTTCGGGTTCTGGTTCGTGATAAAAAGCCATGAAGGACCAATACATAGCGCCTTCATACCAGTAGAATATTAGAGAAATCTGTTCGTCTGCATCATTTGCAATATAGCCTAAAGTATCATATAAAGTATCATCCACAACCCAACCGGCGGTTTCAAGAGCACTGACATAAAGATCTTCACCATCAACCGTTGCGTAATCGGTGTAAATTATAAGTTGGGCCATATCATCTTCACCAGAAACATAATATGAAAAATCAGCTGCTGATACAAAGGCCGGTACTAAGGCTCCAATATCAGGGCTTCCGAAAAACGAATTAATCGCATCGGCAGGCCAAAGAGCAGATACTTCAGGTGCGACAAAGGCGGCGTCTGAATAAATATTGATGAAAGGCACATTAGTGTTTTCATCAATATTAACGAAGATGAATAGATTTTCTTGAATGACATAGCCATAGTTTTCATCGACATCGAGACTTAGATATAAAGCGTCGTCATAAGCGATAACGTCATCCAAAGTCCAGTCATACAAATCGATGTAGACATCGACTGGATAATCTTCGCTTGGATAAGATCCGATTTCATAATCATTTGAAAAAATCTGAGGAATCATGACATAAATGTCAAAATCAAAATAGGTGTTGAGGAGAGCGGGATTGATTTCATCCTTTTCAACTGATTCAGCAATCGAATAAATATTAAGACCAAAAACTGGCACATCAAAATTTTCTGTGTCTTCATAAATGAAAATGTAAAGATTCTCTTGAATGATATAACCATTGTCTTCGTCAAGAACAAGGCTCGATTCGAGAGCTGTTTCGTAAGCGATAACGTCGTTTAGTTCCCAGTCAAATAAATCGATGTAAACATCAATCGGATAACTTTCACTTGAATAATCGCCAACTTCATAGTCATTCGAATAAATCTCTGGCAGTAACGAGTAGACGTCAAATTTAAGAATGGCGTTGAGACCGGAAGGATCGATTTCTTCCTTTTCGGAAGGATCGGTCGAGGAGTCTGAGCTCGTGTCACTAGAAGGATCACTGCTGACTTCGCTTGATGGGTCGCTACTTGAATCATCGACTGTTCCGGAACTTGAATCGCCCTTTGGGACGCAAGCACCGAGGACAAGCATGAGTAACGGCAATAATAAAAATTTCTTTTTCATGTTGTTAATTCCCCCTTTTTTTTGGAAATAAAAAAGACTTAAAAAAAATTATACACTGAATATGAGTTATTTCAACCCTTTATTATATAAAAAGTAGCAATACTATTTGGAGTTGCGATTATATTTAACTGGGCGCGGAATTGGATTTCGTTTATGTTCACTGACGCGATGAAGATATTGAATTCGTTCTTTAGCTTTTTGCTTAATTTCTTTGCCTAATAGATAGTCATCAAGCTCCGCATATGTCACGCCTAATTCTTTTTCGTCGGTTTGACCGATAAAAAGTCCGGCTGTCGGTATGCGCTTTAAAATACTATCTGGAACTCCAAGCATTTTTGAGGCTTGAAAGACTTCGCCTTTAGTTAATTCGGCCAATGGGACTAAATCAGCGGCCCCATCACCATATTTAGTGAAATATCCAACATGAATCTCGTCAGCATTATCAGTTCCTAACACAAGCGAATTTCGCGCCTGCGCAAATGCATATAGCGTAACCATTCTAAGTCTTACTTTGGTGTTATAAAGCGCCAATTGAGATGATTCATCATCCATAAAACCATAATTTTTAACTAATAAATGATAAACTTCACTTAAATCGACTACTTCATAAGCAATATTAAATTTATGGCAAAGGTCAATTCCGTCTTTTAAATCGGAAGGATGGGAGTCAATTGGCATTAATAAAGCAAAAAGTTTATCATTGCCCACCGCTTTAACGCTCAAGGCGGCGACAAGAGCGGAATCAATGCCTCCAGAAATACCCAAAACGTAACCTTTCGCATGCGCGTCTTTTAGATATTGTTGAAGAAACTTTTCAATTTCGCCAAGGTATTGTTCTAACTTCATAACACACCTCCATTACTCGATGTAGTCAAATTCGAAGTCGCAAAGTAGCACAGTGTCGCCATCTTTGGCGCCAACTTTTTGTAGTTTATCTTCGATTCCAATCTTACGAAGATAAGTCATTAATTTCATTAACCCTTCGTCAGTCGTTAGATTAATTAAATGATACGTTCTTTCGACCTTTTCGCCAACAATTCGGTAAACGCCTTCTTTTTCTAAGACGACATTAAAGTCACCCGCGTTATCTTTATAGGCGTCATAAATGCGAATGGTCTCGACATTTCCTTCTTTGGATACGATTGGAAAAGCCGGAGTTTGTTTTAATAAATCGCCACAGGCATACATCAATTCTTTTAAGCCTTCATGCGTCAAAGCGCTGATTCCATATATTTTAACTTTTAGTTTCTTTTCTAATACTAACCGGCGAGTTTCGGCACCGTCTTCATCCATTTTAGTTCCGCAAATAATTGTCGGACGTTTGGTCAGATTATATCCATATTTTTCTAACTCTTCGTTAATTGATAAATAATCATCATGTGGATTACGTTCGCCGGACAGGTCGATCATATGAATGATAACGCGACATCTTTCAATATGGCGCAGGAAAGTAAGTCCAAGTCCTTTGCCTTGATGAGCACCTTCGATGAGACCCGGTAAATCAGCCATTACAAACGAGGTATTATTATCAACACTAACAACGCCGAGATTTGGAGTAATAGTTGTAAAGGGATAGTCAGCAATTTCTGGATTCGCATTAGTAACAACACTTAAAAGTGTTGACTTACCGACATTTGGAAAACCGACCAAGCCGACATCGGCTAGTAGTTTAAGTTCAAGAAGTATTTCTTTTTCTTCACCGGGAAGGCCATTTTCGGCAATACGCGGAACGCGATTACGTGAGCTTTTAAAGGCGGCGTTTCCCCGTCCGCCTCGTCCACCTTTGGCAACGACATACTTAGTTCCCTCTTCGTTTAAATCAAAAAGAAAATTGCGGCTTTCCGCTTCGTAGACAATCGTTCCGACTGGGACCTCGACAATGACATCTTTGGCACCGCGTCCATATTGGTTCTTAATGCCACCTTTTTCGCCATCCTCCCCGCGAATAACTTTTTTACGATATAAGCCAAAAAGGGTGTTCACCGAACTGGAAGCTTTCAAAATAATTGAAGAACCACGTCCGCCGTTACCGCCACTTGGTCCGCCATTCGGCATATATTTTTCATGCAAAAATGCGATGAGGCCATCGCCACCTTTGCCAGATTTTACCATTATTTTAGCGCGATCAATAAACATAATAATTACTTACCAGCAAAAAAATAATTGCTTCTATTCTTCTTAATAATTTGTACGTCCTTAAAAAAGCGAATGCTGCTTTTAAAAGTGCTGACTTTACTATCTTCGTCATTTTCCCAGATGACAGGTATTTCTTTAATTTTTAAATCATTAAGCTGCGCCATATATAAATATTCAACATCAAAGGCAAAACCATTAATTATTTGCCGGCTCGCCATCTCTTTGGCATATTCAGTCTTAATTAGTTTAAAACCACATTGCGTGTCTTTAAATTTAAATTTAAAAGTCGTGTTGACGATAATCCGACAACTACGACCGACAAAACGACGGACAACGCCTTGCTTTTTGGCTAATACGCTTTCCTTTAAGTGGCGAGAACCAATATACATATCAGCATCATCTTGATCGGCATAGATTAAATCCAAAGCTTTTAAATCAGTTGATAAATCGGCATCCATGAATAAAACGTAATCTCCGGTGGCGTGTTCGATTCCGAATTTTACCGCTCCGCCTTTACCGCGGTTTCGATCATAGCCAAGCGGCAAAACATTTTCTAACACTAAGACATTAAATAATTCTTTGGTGTTATCTTTGGAACCGTCATTGACGAGAATGATTTCGTAATTAATATGCCGTTCCTTTAAAAAAGGCAACACACGCTCTTCGAGATTGCGACGTATTTTCTTACCTTCGTTATAGCAAGGAATGATAATTGAAAGTTTTTTAATATCCATACATATATATTAAACACAAAAGGAGTAAAAAAGACCACATATTTGTGGTCTCATTTATTATTTTACTTCGTAGACGCTGACGCGCTTACGCGATTTACCGACACGTTCGAATTTGACGATGCCATCGACAACAGCAAAGACGGTGTCGTCTCCGCCGCGCATGGCGTTAACGCCTGGATATACTTTTGTGCCTCTTTGGCGATATAAAATAGAGCCGGCGGTTGCGAATTCGCCATCTGATTTTTTAGCCCCTAAGCGCTTGGAATGAGAATCACGGCCGTTTTTGGTTGAGCCAACGCCCTTTTTCGAAGCAAAGAACTGCAGGTTTAATTTATAAATCATTGCTTAGTTTTCCTTTCTGATAATTTTGACGTACTTGGGATAGTCATTAGCGATCGTTTCGAGCTGAGTGAGAATCGTTTTAAGAACAATTTCATCTTCGCTTTCAGTCACGCCACTTTTCGTAATTAAGACATAACCTTCTTGAACTTGAACGTTAAGATTTTGCTGGGTGTTGCGGAGAGCATTTAGACCTCCGAAGGTCACCGCGGAAACAGCACTGCACACCAAGTCTTTGCCAGGTTCTGCGCTATGCGCATGACCTTCAATTTCCAAACTGGTAATGTGGTTGTTTACAATCTCACAAGTGACTTTAATCATATTTAACCGTTAATTGATTCGATGACTAAACAAGTGTAGGGCTGACGATGGCCGATGGTCTTGCGTTCGTTGTGTTTGTTGCGGTACTTAAACACTCTGAGTTTTTTGCTAAGACCTTGTTTGACAACTTTCGCGACAACACTTGCGTCTTTGACGTAAGGGCTGCCGACTTTGGCTTTCTTATCGCCGATGAGTAAGATTTTATCAAAAGTGTAGTTTCCGTCGACTTCAACATCTAGTTTTTCAACATAGATTGTTTGGCCAACTTCGACTTTGATTTGCTTACCGCCGGTTTCAATAATTGCGTACATTGGTTACCTCCTCTTTTCAAGATTTCACTAATGACTCGCTATGGAGGTCAATCGTTAAGATTTGTTAAGAACCTTTTCTAAGCGGTTGTAGCTAGTGAGGCGACAACGTGAATATTATAAACACATTTGAAATGCGTGACAACCTTTTTTAACGAATGTTAAGGAAACCATGAATTTATAGCTATTATTTGCCCCTCATTTTAATGAGATTGTTGTCAGCAAACGAAAAATAGGACTTTTCGCCGATGATGATGTGATCAACGAATTTGATTTTCATTCTCGCTGCTTCGCTTTCAAGAATTTTTGTCGAGATTAAATCATCATCACTTGGCTTTATTTCTCCACTCGGGTGGTTGTGAAGAACGATGAAGGAGAAACACTTATTTGAAAGGACTTCTGCTAAAATTTCACTGACTGAAAGCGGAAAATATTCGGCCGTACCTCGATACAGTTTTCTCTCTCCGACAATCATCCCCCTTCGCGATAAAAGAAGTAGAACAAAATGCTCTTGATTCTCAGCAATAAAATCAAGTTTGTATTTATTAAAGATAACTTCAGCGTTAACCACTTCGCTGCTCCTTTCTAAACGTGTCGCCTCAACACGTTTAAAAAGTTCAAAGACGGCAGCAAGACGAAGAGATGAAATTTTTTTCATGCCGCTGACGCTTTGCAATTTTTCAAGCGAACAGTTTTCTAGAAAATGAAGGCCATTCGCTGCTGATATTAGCTTTGATGCGATATCGAGGGCACTGCTATTTTTAACCCCACTACCGATGACGATGGCCAGCACTTCAATATTTGATAAGCTTTGAATTCCGTAGCGTAAAGCCTTTTCTCGAGGACGCTCTTCTAAGGGCAAATCCTTAATTCGCAATTATAATTATTTCCATTCGAACTTAAAGCCACCCGGCAAAGTAGTCGATCCTTTTTCTGACATAAATAAGCGGTAGACAACAACCGCCACTATCGCAATCGCAGCAATCGCCATCACGGCTGAAAGAGTAATTGCTTCGCCAGTGACATGCTGTTCCATTTCTTCAAGACTCATGATTTGTAAATTCATAAAATGACCTCCTACCGATATATAGGTGGGCGCTTCTTAAAAATGATCGAAAATGATAAATTATTTTAAATCTTCAATTTTGTTTTTTACCGCTAATAATAGTTCTTTGTTTTTGGCACATTTTTCTTTTTCATTCTTTACTTTATCCACTGGTGCTTTTAACACGAATCTATCATTAGCTAACATGGCTTCTGAACGGTTGATTTCAAATTCAAGTTTCGCTTTTTCTTTATTAAGTTTTTCCATCAATTCAGCTTTATCAATCGCTTCTTCAATGAACATATCAAAACTTGAATAGAAGAAAGAAACGTCACTCTTTCCAGCCTTAATATCTGCGCCAAGTGTTATATGTTTAGCAAACGAAAAACGACCCAAATATTTAGAAAAGTTCGCAAATGGTTCGTTTTTTCCGCGTATTTTGATAATAAGTGGGTGGTTTGGAACCAAATTCATCTCAACCTTATAATTACGAATATCCTGAATGGCCTGATATAGATTCTCGACCGCTTCTTCATCTTTTTTGTTTACCTTAATTTTTCTTGTTTGTGGAAATGCTTCAAGCATCACTGAGTCAAGATGATTAGGTAAGGAAAGATAAAGTTCTTCGGCGATAAAAGGAGTATAAGGAGCAATCATCACGATGATGTCTTTTAGTATCTTAAAAAGAACTTGTTGAGCGTTTTTACTAAGCGCTTTATCGTTAAGTCCAAAGGTGACTTTGCTCATCTCAAGATAACGTGAACAAAAATCGTCATAAACATATGCATAGAGATTTTTTAGAGCCATCGAAAACTGATATTTATCCATGTTTCGAGTAACTGATGAAATCGTTTTTTGGTGCTTATGAATAATATTTTTTTCAAGCGGAGATAGGCTTTCATAATCCAACTCTTCCGGAACGAAATCATCGCCCAACAAATTAAAAACGTAGCGGGCCGAATTCCAGATTTTATTTAAATAATTACTACTAGCAATAACTTTTTCTTCTAAATAACGGGTGTCTTGTCCGGGAGCCGTGTTGCTCATCAAGAAATAACGCAAGGCATCAACACCATGTTTTCCAATTATCTCAATGGGATCAATACCATTATTTAGGGACTTAGTCATCTTTCTTCCTTTGGCATCACGAATCAAACCGTGAATCACACATTTTTCAAATGGCGATTTATACGTAAATTCCAGTCCCTGAAAAATCATGCGGCTAACCCAAAAGAAAATTATGTCATAACCTGTCACCATCACCGAATTAGGATAGAAGCGTTTATAATCATCTGTTTCATGGGGCCATCCTAAAGTTGCAAAGGGCCACAAAGCGGAAGAAAACCACGTGTCGAGAACATCTTCATCTTGAGTGTATTCGTCAAGATTCTTCGGAGCTTCAATTGAAGCTAAAACTTCGCCACTTGTTTTGTGATAGTAAACCGGAATTCGGTGCCCCCACCACAATTGACGAGAAATACACCAGTCCTCAACATTTTCCATCCAGTTTTGGAAAATCTTTTGAAAGCGTTTGGGTATAAATTCAACTGTGCTCTGAGAAAGGGCTTGCTCGGCTAATGGCTGCATTTTAACAAACCATTGCTTGCTTAAATATGGTTCAGCCACCGCGTTCGTTCTTTCGCTATGACCGACAGAATGGGTTACTTTATCGCTTTTAACAAAAAGACCTTTATCCTTAATATCTTCAAGCAATTGCTTGCGGCATTCATAACGATCTAAACCGACATACTTTCCGGCGAGTTCATTCATTGTCGCATCGACATGCATACAAATCGGTTTTTCCAAGTGATATTTTTCCGATAAGTTAAAATCATTTGGATCATGAGCCGGCGTGCATTTCATCACGCCCGTGCCAAATTCCTTATCAACATATTCGTCAGCCATGATTGGAAGACTTCTTCCGTCCGCAGGATTAATTACTTCTTTGCCAATAAAATGCGTATATCGTTCATCTTTTGGATTAACAAAGACGGCCACATCGCCAAACATCGTTTCCGGTCTTGTCGTAGCAATAATTAAAGATTCATCACTGCCCACAATCGGATAACGGAAATAATAAAAATCTCCTTTTACATCCTTATGGATGACTTCAATATTGGAAAGAGCCGTTTTTAAAATGGGATCGATATTAATTATTCTTTCTCCTTGATAAATAAGACCTTTATCGAAAAGCTTTTTAAAGACAGTACGCACTGCCAAATCAAGATTTTTATCAAGCGTAAAATGCTCTTTGTCATAATCAAGAGCTAAGCCAAGACTCGCCCACTGCTCATGAATTGAGCTTGCGTATTGCTCTTTCCACTTCCACATCTCAACGAGAAATTTATCACGACCTAAGATATATTTGTCTTTGCCTTCGCTTCGCATTAATTGTTCAACTTTAGCCTGAGTGGCGATGCCGGCGTGGTCCATTCCCGGAAGCCATAAAACATCAAATCCCTGAGCTTTTTTATAACGAGTTATAACATCTTGAATTGTGTTATCCCAGGCGTGTCCCAAATGTAGTTTGCCGGTGACGTTAGGCGGTGGGATGACAAGGGAAAAAGGAGGTTTAGACTTATCTCCAGATTTAAAATATCCCTGTTTTTTCCAAGTCGTATATTTTCCCGCTTCGACTTGATGGGGGTTGTAGCGTTTGTCGAGGGCCATAATTTTCTCCTTAAGCAAATAAAAAGCGTCCACATAAGGACGCCAAATGCGCGGTACCACCTTAATTCATATCATTTTGATATGCACCTCAATGACCCTTAACGTGGGTGACGGAATATTCCTATTCTTCCTCAAAGGCGACATCGCAAATCCTTTATTTTCATCTTTCCACCACTTGATGAATCTCTAGATATAAAGAAGCTACGAACTCCTCGTCATTGGAATAATCACATTATAGTAAGATAGGACTTGTTTAACAAGAAAAGAAAATATTCAGAGATGAAAGCGAATAAAAACTATGGCAAACCATAGCTATATTTAAGAAATGATGATTGTGATTTTTAATCTTCGGAATAATTACTCAAATTAGGTTTTGAGGTAGATACGCGGCGATAATTAATATTAAGTTCAAGATTATTATTACTGTCATTATATTGTTCTAATAAATATTTTTTTGCCACTAATGAATCGTATATTCGTTTGATATAATAATAAAACGATGAAAGCAAATTCCTTTCAAAAAAATAGTTTAATTGAGATCTTACGCTTTGTGATGGCTTGGAGTGTCCTTATCTTTCATGGTTTTATGCCCCTTAAAACAACCATTCTTGACATGGGCGTCACATGTGTGTCAGTTGATTTTTTCTTGATGCTTGGTGGCTTTTTATTTGCTTCCAGTTATGCAAACGTTAAAGAAGAAAAGATGGGAAAAGGGTTTTTAACTTTTATAAGCAAAAGATTACGAAGGCTCGGTCTTCCTTTTTTAGTAGCCCTATTTTTCGCTGTTTACAACACCATCACCATGCGTCATATCGGTTGGCTGTTCGGCTATTTATGGTTCATTCCTGTCGAAATAATCGCGCAAATTATTCTTTTCTTTCTTCTTCGACTTATCAAAAACAAAAAAATGCTTGTCGCTATTCTTCTTACTTTTGCCGTTTTAGGCTATACCTACTTTTATGCCTTGCCACCAGATTTTGTTCCTTATGCACAAGGCGGATACAATATTTATTTCACTAACCTATGGGCAATTCTTGGCTATCCCTTAAGAGGCATTGGCGGCGTCTTTGTTGGCTATTGCTTAACCCTTCTTCCAAAATTTAAAAAGTCGCTTGTTCGTAATGTTATCGCCCTTTCTTCTTTCACGATTGTTTTGATTATTTCTTTTATGCCAATCTTCACTTATAAAGAGCCGCTTCTTCTAATTTTATTCGCCGCCGCGATATATTCTCTCTTTCAAACTAGATTTTCCTTTCCGTTTTTCAATTTTCTCGGAGCGATAGCTTTTGGGCTATATATATTCCAAACGCTTGGCTCGACGTTACGTGCAAATAGCCTTGCTACTCCAGAAGTCGTCTTAATAATTATTGTCGCCGTCAGTGTTCTTTCCGCACCAAAAGCATTTTCTGAAATCTTTTCAAAGAAAAAAGACGTCGAAACGTCTCTTCACTAAAGTATTAGTCGTTTAAATCTTCAACAAAGAAGAAATGGCTGCACTGATGGCGGTTAAAGATTCTTTTCGATGAATACTCGCTAAAAGATAGTTATTTGATGCATAAGAAGCTAAAAGCGGCTTAACGTTCTTATTAATCGCAGCTTTTCCACTTTGATTTAACTTATCGGCTTTAGTCAGAACTAAGAGCACAGGGATTTCTTTCTCTTTTAAATACTTCATGAAAGAAATATCTTCATCTTTAGGAATTCTGCGGCTGTCAAAAAGAAAAACAACCAGACGTGGTTTACTCGTCGCATAGTAATCTTCCATCATGTCGCCAAAAGCATCTCTTGGACCTCGAGCGATATAGCCATATCCCGGGGCATCAACAAGATAAAACTTATTATCAACATTATAGTAATTGAGTAATTTAGTGTGTCCGGGTTTTGATGACGTATACGCTAAATCTTTGCGAGAACATAAAGCATTAATTAGTGATGATTTACCGACATTGCTTCGTCCAACGAACATAATATCAAAAAGGCCGTCGGGCCTTTCTGAAATTGATGGCGCGCTTTTGATAAATTGAACGTTGCGGAAATCAATCATTATTTTACACAGGCGATGTCTAAAGCATCGTCGACTGTCTTCATATAAACGATATTCAGGGCTTCTTTTACTTCTTTAGGAAGTTCATCCACTGCTTTTTTGTTTTCCTGAGGAACGATAATGGTTTTAATTCCACTTCTAAGAGCGGCGAGAGATTTTTCGCGGAGTCCACCGATAGGAAGAGCATAACCACGCAAGGTCACCTCACCTGTCATGGCCACATTCGCATCGACTGCCCGTTTAGTTAAACAGGAGACGATTGCTGTTGCAATCGCTATGCCGGCGCTCGGGCCGTCTTTTGGCACCGCCCCTTCGGGAACGTGAACGTGAATATCGTTTTTGGCGAAAATTTCGCTATTGATTCCATATTTGACGGCATTACTTCTTACATAGTCGAGAGCGATACTGGCGCTTTCTTTCATCACGTCACCGAGTTTTCCGGTTAAGACTAGGTTGCCCTTGCCTGGGAAATAATTCACTTCGATTGGCAAGATATCACCACCGTATTCGGTATAGGCAAGTCCGGTAACGACACCGATTTGGTTTTCTTTTTCTTTCTTGGTGTTTTCAAATATTTCAACACCTAGATACTTGCGAATGTCTTGAGGACCGACTTCTAAAACTTTTAAGTCGGGCTTTTTGACGATTTCAACGACAATTTTGCGAATTACGGCCGCGATTTTACGCTCTAATTCACGGACACCGGCTTCCCGAGTGTAATATTGAATAACATATTGGAAAGCTTCGTCAGTAAATTTAATATTCTTGTCTTCAATGCCATTAGCTTTCATTTGCTTTTTAAGCAAAAAATGCTTAGCAATTTGAATTTTTTCAAGTTCGGTGTAGGAGTTGACTTCGATTAATTCCAAGCGATCGCGTAAAGGCGCAGGAATGTTTTCAAGGTAATTAGCCGTCGCAATAAACAAAACATTACTCAGATCGTAGGGCTCTTCAACATAGTTATCATTAAACGCGAAATTTTGCTCAGGATCGAGAACTTCGAGCAAAGCACTGGCCGGATCGCCTTTATACGATGTTGACAGCTTATCGACTTCGTCAAGTAAGAAAACAGGATTGATCATGCCGGTTTTTCTCATGCCGCTAATAATACGTCCAGGCATACTTCCAACATACGTACGCCGGTGTCCGCGAATTTCAGCTTCATCGGAAATACCACCCAAGGAAGCTTTAAAAAATTTGCGACCTAATGCCCGTGCAATCGACTTGCCAAGTGAGGTTTTGCCAACACCAGGTGGGCCATAAAAGCAAAGAATCGGAGCTTTTAAGTTGCCAGTCATTTTCTTGACGGCTAAATATTCAATAATTCTTTTTTTGACCTTATCAAGACCATAATGATCTTCGTTAAGAATTTGTTCGGCGTCTTCCAAGATGTCATTATCTTCCGTTTTCTGATACCATGGCAAATTCATAATTAAGTCGATATAGCTTTTAATAAGCGAGGCTTCAAGCGAGGCTTGTGGCATCATCTCATAACGCTTTAATTCAGCCTTGACCTTAGCTTTGACATATTCTGGAAAAGGATTGTTATCCAGCTTCTTTAAAATATCTTCTTCTGAGTCTTCCCCCGGAGTGATTTCCCCGAGTTCTTCCTTAATCGCTTTCATCTTTTCGCGAAGAATGTATTCACGTTGATTTTTCTCAGTTGATTTTTGAATACTGTTTTGAATTTTTTTATCAATTTCAATCACGGCCTTAGCCTGATTAATCACATCTAAAATGAGCATGAGGCGCTTATTAATATCAAGTTCTTCAAGCAAAGCTTGTTTTTGCTCGTTAGGCATATTTAAATACGTCGCGAGCGTATCGGTCAACTCCGTCGGCGAGAGTCCTTTGGATAAAGAATTGACAACTTGACGAGGAAAGCTCCGCGATAGGCTCGGCATCTGTTCAATTTGTTCAAGGATGTTACGGACGATAACTGCCGTTTCGTTCGCATTGGTTTGAATATCTTCTAAAACGATGGCATCGGCGACATAGTGATTATCTTCGATGCGAACATCTTGAATGGCGACGCGCTTAGTGGCCGTCACACGAATGCGGTAAAACTGCTTTTGGTCGCCAAAGGAAATAATACGGCACAATGTGCCGACTTGATAAAGATCTTCGGCTAAAGGATCGTCTATATTCGGGTCTTTTTGACTCACGATAAAAAGGAGCGAGCTCGCGTTATCACGACTTTCTTCAATGGCTTTCATTGAAAAAGGACGAGCCGCCTCGATTGGTTGGTTCGTATTAGGAAAGACGACTAAGCTCCTCGTCACGAGAAGCGGCAAGGTAAGGGGTAGGTTTTCGTCCATTTAAAGACCTCCTATAATTATTATTCGTTAGTTAATCGTTATTGTTAACAATAAATTCTTGAATGCGGCGTGAACGAACATCGGCACTAAAGCGGTCCATGCTATCCTTTAGAACTTTTTTAACTTCTTCTAATGGCATCTTGTATTGGTCAGCAATCTTGGCGAGTTCAAATTCGATTTCATCATCTTCAACTTTGATATTCTCGACTTCAGCGATTTTTTCTAAGACGAGGACCGAACGAATGTTATCTTCGGCTTCTTTGGCCATTTGCTCATGGAGTTTTTCCGAGGACTGACCGGTAATTTGTAAATATTTTTCCATCGTCAAGCCTTGTTGTTCGATTTGCTTAAGCATATTTTCTTCCATGGCTTCGACTTCGCCATCGATAATTTCTTTGGCAATGTCAATTTTGGCGTTATTGCGAATTTGCTTTACTATCGCTTCATAGTAATCGCGTTTAACATCATTGGCCTTCTGGCTTTCTAACTTAGCTTTTTGATGAGCCTTTAAATCTTCAACGGTTTTAACGTTAGGTAAATTCAAATCTTTAATTAAGTCTTCGTTAAGTTCGGGAACTTTCTTGACTTTCACTTCGTGAACCTTAACTTTGAATGTTGCATCCTTGTCCGCGAGTTCGGGAACGTATTCAGTCGGGAATTTGACGTTTATGTCTTTTTCGTCTCCGGCTTTAGCGCCGACAAGTGCGTCTTCAAAACCCGGAATAAATTGGCCAGAACCCAACTCAAGCGAGTGGTTTTCGGCTTTGCCACCTTCAAAAGGTTTACCATCGACAAATCCTTCGAAGTCCATGACGACGGTATCGCCTAAGACGGCCGCGTCTTCTTTAACGACTAGCGAGGCATTATCAGCGACGAGATGTTCAATCGCGTGGCTAATTTCGTGATCGGTGACCACCGCTTCTTTTTTCTCAGCGTGTAATCCTTTGTATTCACCAAGTGTGACTTCAGGAGCTAAAACTAAAGTAAACTTTAATTCGAGTTCGAGATCACTCAATTTGGTAACATCAACGACAGGACGGGCATATGGCCGTAAATTTTCTTCGCTTATGATTTGACGATAAGTGTCTTGAAGAATGGAATTAATCGCCCGGTCAAACACTTGACCTTGATCAACTTTGGCCTTAATCATTTCCGCGGGGGCCTTGCCTTTGCGGAAGCCTTTAATTTCGACATCAGCGGCTAATTTGCTAAAAGAATCTTTTTGCGCTTTAGCCCAAATGTCTTTTTCAACGCTGACGATAACTTCGATTTTTGATTGTTCGAGTTTAGTGATTTTCTTTTCCATAATTTATATTATTCTCCTTAATAAAAATGCAATCGACATAAAGTATAGAATACATTCGTATCAGATTCAAATGAAACACTAAAAAGAATGTCTTTTTAATCAGTTTTAACTTACTTGTTCGCTTCAATTGGTGGATTATCAACTAGATAGTCATTCAGGCTTTTGATCAGTTGCTTGAGTTCTTCTTCGCCGATTTCTAGACGAGCGGCAAGTGCTTTGTCGTCGCGAGGAATTTTAAAATGATCATAAGCCATAGATAAAAGTGCCCCAGATAATAAACTGATGGAAATATCGAAAATATTGTCGGGATAAAGAATGATTATCAGTTCGTTTAAAAGAAAGTTCGCCGCTTCGCTTACTGCCGGATCTTTGGCGGTGTTTTCGACTAATTTAATAACCTTATTATAGTTATCATTAACAAAGGGCGGCTCCAAATCTTTAGGTGTGACCGTGTATTGTTTGTTATTTTTGTTAAAAGAAACAGGTTTATCATATCCTCCGGAGACAAGTAGCAAAAGAGGGTATGTATCGACAAACGTATTAATGTTTTTACGTTTCATAAACCAAACAAGCAAATCAAAAAAATCGCCGATATTATAACTGCGAATATCGTTTAGAGCCGAAAGCAAAACTAAACTATCATTTTCGTTTTCCAAAATATCGTAAATTTCTTCTTTACTCTTTTTTCGGTTTTTGTTGTGACTTCGTTCATGGGCACGAATCATCTTCTCAGCATCATTTATGTATTCTTCAACCTCCTGTGAAATATAAGGAAGGTTTTTATAAATTTCTACTTCCTCGTAGGCTTGATCATACAAATGCTTTGCCAAAAGTATTTCAAAATGAACTTTCATAATGTTAAACGTCGCGTCCCCAAACTCATCTTGATGCTTTTTAATCAAACTCAAAGCATCATCAAGGTTTCCAAGTCCGATATGAGCAGAAATCCGAAAAGCGACCGAATCAATGTCTTGACATGATTTGGTTAAGTCTAAGACAAGTTTATATTGTTTTCTTTGTATTAAAGTCTTTAGTGAATCCATATATTTATTATATCATAACCATAGGTTACAACTGATATTTTTAAAATAGTAATTAGTAAGTTAAAAGTGTAGTTGTTAAACCCCAAATATAATTAGTCGAAGATAACTCCGCATTGAACCTCGTGCCAAATGACCCGACATTCAAATACTCATAAAAAGTTGCATAGTGATCGTCAGTATATACTGCGACCGGTGAAGAGTCATAATCAAGAGCGCCTTTAGATGGATCAAAACCATAGTCCCAACACACGACGCGACCGACCCCGCGATTGTTTGAAGAATAACTCGAGTCCAAAGCGATATCGCACTCATAGTAAGCCGGAATTCCGTCATAGTTGCCTTTGTAGGGCACTGCCGTCGCATAACCGTCAGTCCGCGTATAATATGACACGCATCTTGTTAGATTCCCAAAAATGTAGTAGGCCGAACTATAATCATAGCGATTAACATAGTTGGATGGATAAGTGCCAAAAATCGTATAGAAGGCTGCGACATCAATCGGATTAGTATAAGCGGCTGTTTCAACAAGTTGCGGATTGCTAACAAAATAATCATATGTGTAATAGGTATATGTTTTGGTCGTTTGAGCCGCGTAATAATTTCCGTTTTGAATAATACTAGAAGGAACAGCAACGCTTTTACCATTATACAAATCTCCGGAACTAGTTATCGGATTAATCCTTACCTGATTTTCACCCGAACTCAAATAATCAAAAGAAGCTGGTGCGCCTTCGTTTGCATAATCAATTTCGATGCTATGAATGAAAAGACGATTTTCAGCTGTTTCGATTTTGAAAAAATCCACATTCGTTACTTCGATAGTAATTGTATTTACACTCGTTGTTAAATCTAATTCAGTTGAGCTCTCACACATGGGACTGGGACCATAGGAAAGGATCGGTTTAGATCCATATATTGATTCGGTTCGATAGGTAATGGCGATATTATAAATATCATTGATAGATGAGATGTTGTATAAAGAGCCAGGTAATGAGCCATCGCCACTAAAATTAACATAAGGTAATAAGACGATAAATTCG
>JBAYBO010000015.1:0-23864 GCA_041669225.1 Bacilli bacterium
ATATTATTTAATAATCACGGCAATGAAGGATTTAAGCGAAGCTTCGACACAGGCAACGATGTTCCCTCATTCATTTGCTCTTTTTGATAATTTTCGTTTCGTTTTTGCCCACCCTGATTACACTGTTGTCCGCATGTTTTTAAACACGATGTTTATTTTCGTGTTAAAAGCGACCGGCACAATTTTAACTTGTTCGTTAGCGGGTTATGGCTTTGCCATGTTTAAATTTCCTGGTAAAAAAATCATCTTCTTTGCTTTACTCAGCACAATGATGATACCGGGCGAGTTACTCGGAGTGCCGATTTATGAATTTATGGTTAACACCGGCCTTAAAGAAGTTGCCTTTATTCCTTTATGGATTGCTGCATGGTTTGCGACCGACGTTTTTGTTATCTTTCTTTTCAAACAATTTTTCGAAACGCTTCCCAAACCTTTAATTGAAGCGGCTCGCATGGAGGGCGCAAGTGAGCTGAGCATTTTCTTTCGAATTGCTCTTCCGCTAAATAAACCGGCCATTATTACCGTTATTCTTCTTTATTTCGTTGGTACTTATAACGATCTTTACGGCCCTGCTCTTTATATAAGCGACAAATCGAATTGGGTGATGGCGAATAGTATTACTATTTTTGAAAACCTTTATCAAAGTGGCTCAAGTTCTTATCTTGTTCCCTGGAATTATGTATCGGTTGCCACTTTAATTGCCATGATGCCAGTCGTTTTGGTATTCGCGTTACTACAAAAGCAATTTATGCAAAGCGTGGCCGGAACAGGCATTAAGGGGTAATATATGAAAAAAATCAACCTGCAAAATTATATTGATAAACATCGTCAGGAAACTGGTGTGTTAATGACGAAGAGAATTCGTTTTCATGGTTTCCCGAGCTATGATGTTTATAATATTTCGCAAGCATTTACCTTCAAAGGTAAGACATATATCGCTGGCCGCGTCGAAAAGCGAGCGAGCGAAGTTTCAACAAGCGTCATTTTTGAACAGATTGCTCCCTATGATTATCAAGCCACTCAATGGCGGATTGAAAATCTACAAGATCCATTTGTTGAACTGATTGATAATCACATTCTCCTAGGAGGAACAGAAATCTATCCCGATCAAAAAGGAGACATTGTTTCCTGGCGAACTGTTTTTTATTACGGAGCGGATTTTGATAGTTTAGAAAAGATTATTTATGCGCCGGCAAAAATGAAAGACGTGCGCATTGCTAAGAATGACAAATACTATGTTATGAGCCGTCCGCAAGGTGGTGTCGCCGCATACGGCAAAATCGGTTTTCAAATGGCTGAAAATCTTTGCGACGTAACAACCGAATTCATCGATAAGTCGCCTTTAATCAAAGATTTATTTGACGATAAGGTGTGGGGAGGTGCTAATCAGATTCTCATCTTGAGTAATGGGCTTTTAGGTGTATTAGGCCACGCTGCAATTATGAGCGAAGGAAATGTCCGGCATTATTATGGAATGACGTTTGCCCTCGATCCAAAGACCGGCCAGCGCACTGACATGAAAATCATCGCCGAAAAGCGTGATTTTGGTGAAAGCGAATATAAACGCAAAGATCTGATTGACGTCATTTTTGTCGGTGGCATCGTCCGTCATGATAATAAAACCGCCAGTTTATATACGGGACTATCAGATGCCGAAGGGCATGTCGCCTTGATTGATGATCCCTTTATAGAATATGAAGAGCTTGAAGGAATAGAAAAATAATGAAGAGAAATTTGATTGCTTTATTAACAATGCTTGGACTTATCGCTTCTTTTGCTTCGAGTTGCAGTGACGAGGCGACCATTTTATCGATTAATAGCGAATTTGACTTTAATGTTTTAAACGACATCACTTTTGAAATAACAGGAAACGCTAATCAAATATCGCATCTCG
Source organism: Bacilli bacterium (assembly GCA_041669225.1). Taxonomy (GTDB): domain Bacteria; phylum Bacillota_I; class Bacilli_A; order RFN20; family CAG-826; genus UBA1424. Next base: position 1,895 of record JBAYBO010000015.1, read on the forward strand.
AGGGTCATAACATCGCCGATGGAGATTATGAGATATCGAGTTCGTTACTGACAATTAATAAAAACTATTTAGTGAACTTGATGCCTGGAAAATATGAATTTAAAGTGTGGTTCAGCCACCATAGCGAAAATATATCATTGACCATACTTGATAAGAATAATCAGTATCGTTTAATTAACGGAAGCTTCGAAACAGGTAATTATTTTGGCTGGTCGAGCCGAAACGTTTTTAAAGGCGAGGGCGCGTTGTCGGCATTTACAAACGATACCATCGTTATTAATAATGAGGTACTTGATTCGGACAATGTTTACGGCGGTGACGGCGATTATGTTTATGGCCTTCCCCAAGAAGTAAGCAAAATGAGTTTCGAAGAAAAAATGGGCTACCTTTCATCCTCGGAATTTGTCCTTGGCGGTAATGGTTACATTTCGTTTAAGTTAGGGGCAGCAAAAAATGCCGACCTTACTTATCTAAGCGTTGTTGAAAGCCTTACTGGAATCGAAATAGCTCGCTTCGGAAATTCGCTTTTTGACAAAAATCTAAGCGGACTCGAGAACGCGAGACTTCATCAATATCAAGTTGATTTATCCGCCCATCTTGGCAAAAGATTACACTTTGAAATATATGATTTAGGCGGACGTGATTGGGACTTTATTACTCTCGATAATGTTGAAACATTTCATCAAGAACCACTTGAAATAGCAACCAAAGCTCTTGACATAAAACCTTTAGCTGGACTCAGTTACGCTCCAAATCAGTTAGTGAATGGCGATTTTAGTGATGATTTAAATCACTGGCGAATTTCAAACGCTAGTGGGTGGCATAAAAGCGATGGCACGAGCGATACTTGGCGTGTACAAAATGGTATATTAAAAAGCGATTCAAGCGGTGATGCCGCCCGCGGCCTTATTCGCTCTTCCTTTTTCCGGGTTGATGGTAGTGGAATTGTCTCACTAGAAATGGGGGCCGCTCAAGGAAGTCGCTTTGATAAAGATACATTCGTGTCGATTAAACAAAGAGGTACGAATCACGAAATAATTCGTTTTGCCAATCATCTTCATAATGGTAATGAGATGCTAAAGTACTTCGTTGATTTGAGCGATTATTCAGGTGAGATTATGTATTTTGAGATTGCCGATAACGCCGTTGGAAGCTGGGATACAATCTTTATCGATAACATTATTACTTACTACGAGGAAGTGCCGTTTTTTAATTATGGGCAAATGGCTCAAAACTTAAACTATTAGGAGGAAAATATGATGATTAATGAACAAAAAGCCTGCAATAATGTAATTAATTTGAAGTTTTTTGTTGCAATTGGTCTTCTTTTTACAATTTTATTAGTTAGTTGTGACCCAAGCGATACATCTTCTTCAGGCGATATAAGTGCAACAACCGAAACAGGTTCTCCAACGGAATCTAACACTTCGACAGAACCTGATCCAAGCGAATACCAAATTAGTAATGGAGGTTTTGAAACCGGGGATTTGACATACTGGGACGTCCTGGAAGGCGAAGCTTTTTCCAACGAGGGAATCAGCGGTGATGAGATGGTTAACGACTCCATCAGTTATGGAAAACAAGGTGCCTATTTTTTCAAAGGTCGCGAAATCGAAGGGCGCGATGGTTACGAGGGTCGCGTGCGTTCTGAAACATTCTTAGTTGGCGGTGCTGGCTATATGACCTTTTATTTAGGTGGAGGACTCAATCCAGGATTGACATATCTTTCCCTTTTTGACAGTGCATCCCATCTCGAAGTTAAACGGTATGCGAATCATCTATTTAACGATCCTGATTTTAATGCACAGGGCGGCGATTACTATGTTGAAAATCTCGTTCCTTATTATGCTGATATTACCGACTTGCTTGGAGCGTCTCTATATGTTGTGTTGGTTGATCAATCTACCGATAATTACGGTTATCTTTCTGTTGATGGAATTGTCACTTATTATGAAGCGATTCCAAATCTCGAAGGAACTAATTCTGCTATTGATATTCTTCCTGATTTTGAAGGGCAAGGCTTGATTACTGGAGATTTACCTAATCAAGATTTTGCAAGCGGAACATTACAAAATTGGACCATCATCGGTGAGGACGGTGTTTTTCAAAATAGTCATATTAATTCTTCAAAGCGACTATCAAATCGTCCGAACGAATCAAAAGTCGGCGTTCTTCGCTCTTCGGCCTTTAAAGTAGAAGGCGTTAATATGATTAGATTTCGTCTTGGCGCAACTAAATATCGTCAAGTGACATATATGTCAGTTAAAAAAGTAGGAACAAATGAAGAAGTGTTTAGAACTTATAGCGACCGTTGGAAAGATAGCGATGAAGAAAATACACATCTTTATTATGTTGATGTGGCGAATTATGTCGGAGAGAATTTATACTTAGAGTTCGTTGACAATTCCCGCGGTGATTGGGGCTTAGTGACAGTTGAACAAATCGACACAAAGCTTGAAACATTGCCGACTGTTAATGACGAGATTGCTTACGACATTCGAATTGGCGTTAGCCAGTCGCCCGCATTTCAAGATATGCGTGACATAATGTCTCCTAAGATTGCCAGTATTACTGATTCAAACGAGCGAACAATTTTCGAAAAGAACTTCCTTGCCACAATTGATGGCATTGTTAATAACAAAGGTTCGTGGCCTAGTGTCCTTCACTACAACAAAAATGGCACTACATATGTGACAACGGGTGATATCGATGCGATGTGGCTTCGCGATTCAAGCGCCCAGGTTCTTCCATATCTTCGCTTTATGAATGACGATTATGAAGTAAAAATGATGGTTCGTGGCATATTGCTTAAGCAATTAGAATACATTCGCCGCGATCCCTATGCGAATGCTTTTAAAAATGATGGCAGCGTTTTCGAACGAAAGTTTGAGATTGATTCACTTATTTATCCATTTTGGTTAGCTGATAAATATTTTGAAATAACAGGAGATGATTCGATTTTTGATGCCTTTTTCCTCATGTCTCTTCGCAGGGCAGTGACGACTTTACAAAACGAAAGAAACCATAACGACGCAAATTATAGCATTACCCATCAAGGTGATTTAGATAATAGTTCGCCAGCTTTTAATGCCGCATCGGGATTAATTTGGAGTGGTTATCGTCCGAGTGATGATGTAACTTATTACAAGTTTTTCATTCCCGGCAATATGTTTGCAGTTGGCATCATGGAAAAGATGAATGATTTATTGACAAATTTAGGGCTTGATTCGATATTGGCCGCTCAAACCCAAACCTTGGCTGATGAAGTGCGTACAGCGATTGAAACATACGGAGTGTATAATCATCCAACATATGGCAAAATGTACGCTTTTGAGGTCAACGGGATGACTAGCGACGCGCATAGTTCTTCAGGAAAACTTCTAATGGACGCCGCCAATATTCCTAGTCTCATTGCCGCCCCTTGGCTTAATTACTGCGATATTGATGACGAAACATACCAAAATACGAGAGATTTCGCTTTAAGCGACGATAATCCTTATTATTACGTTGGCACTTATGCCAGTGGAATTGGTGATCCTCATGATTCAATTTCCGGGCTGCCCAATCCGCACAAGGAATATCCGGTCGTCTGGCCAATGTCAATCGCGATGCAAGGACTAACAAGTAACGATGAGGCGGAAATCGATACTTGTCTTGATTATTTGATGGATTTAACTGGCGGAACATATGTTATGCACGAAGCCGTCAACGCAAATGATCCTAGCGAATATAGCCGTGATTATTTCACATGGCCTTGCGCTCTATTCGCTGAGTTATATATGCAAAGGCACTTTTATCAAGTGACATAAGGAGGAAAAATAATGTACAAAGTAAAAATTGCAATGGTGGCGGGATGTTTACTCGCTTTAATCATTCCGTTATCTAACGTTTCGACTCGCATTGTCAGCGCCGTAGAACGAGAGTATGGAGTTGATTTAGCTTATGATCGCCGTGTCGTTTCAAGTGCTCATACTGATAACAACACGAATACCAACGCGGTTGATGGCAATAGCGGTACACGCTATGCTTCGATTGAAAGCGATGATGTTTTCTTTTATATCAATCTTGGTTCGAAAGAAAAAATCGGCAAAATCATCATTGATTGGGAAGCGGCATATGCCACAGAGTATAAACTGCTTCTTTCAAATGACGCTTTAGATTGGACGACAGTCGCAACCGTGCAAAAAACGGATGCCAAAACTGATGAAATCGTTTTTCCACAGTGGCTTGAAGCTGAATATGTGCGTTTTGAAGGAATTAGCAGAGCGACAAATTATGGTTATTCATTCTTTTCCTTTGAAGTATATGGTCCATTAAGTTTAACTTACGGAAGTCAGATTCTTGAAGTTTCATCAAATGAAAATGAAATATTAGTAAATAAAAATATGATGGTCGATAATCTCGCTAACTCGAGGTGGGCTTCAAATGTCAGCGCTGGCGACAATCAATACTTTTTACTTGATCTCGGCGAAGTTAAATCGTTTGATCTAGTCAAAATCCGTTGGGAAGTATCCTTTGCCCGCATTTTTAAGATATACACACATTTAGAAAGCGGAATAACACCTCCATCACGCAGCGACGAAGGTTGGATTTATTTAAGTGGCTCAGAAGCCGGTTTAGGCGAAGTTGACTTTTTAAAATTAGATGCTGTCCATGAGTCTCGATATCTTAAAGTTGAACTCATTCAAAGAGAAACGAGTGAAGCGACGAAAAAAACTGGTCGTTATCCTTGGGAATCCACTTTCTCAATTTATTCATTTGAATTATTTAAGTGGGATGATATTAATGCGGTTCCGGTTGGCCGGACAATGGAATTTTCGAAAAACAGCCCAGCCTGGACGGCCATGAGCAACATCACCCTTTATGATGGTGGTTTGATTCTAGCTCCACACGGTTATCCTATTTCCGCGGATGGTGTCGTCACTAATTTGGCAAGTATTGCGGATGGCGATATCCCCGGCTTTGAATCGTATGCGACGTATAATCCGGCTGTCATCTATGATGAAGATCGCGAAATCTTTCATATGATTTATCGAAGCGAATTACCGGACAATTTTAATCATTATTTTAATGATAAATATGAACTTGGTCATATGTCGACTCTTTCTTATGCTTATTCATATGACGGCATTCATTTTGAAAGGGGTCAAAATAATCCGATTGCCTGGCCGACGGTAAATGACGAAAAGGGCGGCGGTCTTGAAGATCCTCGCATGTTTAAAATCGTCAATGACCCTAATCGTGGTGGTTTAACGACTTATTACATCACATTCACAATGTACGATAATGTGCTCACTCGCGAAGGAATCATATATACGCATGATTTTGTTACATTTAATAAAGTTGGGCGCCTGGCCCCATATTACGAAGGAGCAAATAAATCCGGATCTTTTATTACCGATCCCGAAGGTAATGCCGTCAAAATCAATGACCCAAGACCGGGGAAACATGGTCAAGTCTACATGATTTATATGAAAGATGGCGGATATACAAAGATTGGTTTTACGAGCGATGTTTTGTCAATTGCTTCCGATGATATCATCGATATCGCTAACACCGGTTTTGGCGGAAACGATATTGAGGATTTGACTCACGCGAATGAATCTTGCATGGCCTTAACAAATATTTATGGCCCAGAAGACCAAGATATCTATTTAATGTATGGCGGTGGCCGTCTCAGCAATGAAAACATTCAATACCAGCAGGCGAATGCCAGTGGCTGGTTCTACGCTCTCGGAGCTTTAAAGACAACCAAATCAAACCCCTTTGAACTAACGAATGTGCAATCTGATTTAGATGAGCCGACCATGTATCCAACCGATACGAATAAAATTGATTATGGTTTATTTAATAAGTGTATGTTTGCCGATTCGATGATTCGCGTTGGTAATACTTGGCATCTTTATTACGGTGCGGGCGACATGTATGTCGGTTTAGCGATGGCGCGAGCTGATTTTTCTGCCGGCGCATCTGAATTTGTAATCGATAATCAAACCCTTACTGCAGCAACAAAGGCGCTAAATAAAAAATACGATACTAATAAGAGCGACTACGAAATCGAATATGTTCTTGATGTTCATGATTTTAGTGGCACTCGCTTACATACCCATAGCCAAGCTTTTAGCATTCAACACTTTTCACATCTTGAATTAGGAAAATATAGCCGTGGGCAAGATATTAGCGTAAACATCGATTTAAGCTCGGTTTCCGGTCTTGGTGAGAATTACTATGTAACAAGCTATGTTCGTGACGCACAAAGCCAGGAAACAATCAATAACGTGGCAAGCTACTTGGTCGTGACCCCAACGGTCACGTTCCTTGATTAAGGAGATAATCATGAAACAAAAATTTAAAATTATCTTAACTTCAATTCTTGCCGTGATTACTTTGGCTGGTTGCGATGGCGTGAGCGCTCCTACGGACTGGCTTTTGAAGATCGTACTTTAACTTGGAATGAAGTTCGGAGTGCGACTTCATACCGCGTTTTAATTAACGAAGAAGACGAACTAGATACTACTGAAAATTATCTCTTACTACCTAATCAATATTTCGGAGCGTTGACTTTTCAAGTCGCTTCTCTTTTCGGAGAGAGCGTTTCCGAATATAGTGATGTTTTATCAACAAACGTTTATTTGACACTTGATGCACCAACAAACGTTCATCAAGATGGTTCATATTTAAAATGGGATGAAGTAAGTTATTCTAATGGCTATATTGTCAAAGTCGGGACCATCGAGAATTTGACGAGCGAGACCGAATATGAAATTACTTCTCAAGATCCGATTCAAGTGTCTGTGCTCGCGAACGGAAGTGATGATGGTTTTGTTGTTTCCAGTTCATATTCGGAAAGTATCTGGTTTAAGGTTGCTTTGCAAACGCCGAGCAATATTGCCTATGACAATGGAATTTTAAGTTGGAATGCAGTCAGCAATGCCACCTCATATTCCGTGGTTATTAATGATGCTAGTCCGCTGGCGGCAACGACCAATCAACTCGATATTGGACATGACAATGTTGGTTCGATAAATTTCAAGGTTAAAGCTATTAGCGGTAACGATCAATATGTTGATTCCGCTTTTGGCGAAGCGACAATTCAAATCGCACCTTTAACATTACAAGCGCCACAAAACCTTGATATCACCAGCGGGATGCTTACTTTTGATTCAGTCGAGCACGCAATTGCTTATGGTATTTATCATAACGGTAGTTTTGTCGAAGAAATTACTACGAATCAATATACGATTCCAAGTGCGATTCTTTCGCAAAGCGGAACTTATTTACAAGTCCAGGCTCGTTCAACGATTCATAGTGATTCAGAACTTAGTGTAAAAGCATATCTTGGAGCTATCGAAATAAACAACGAAAGCGAACTGCGCGCGATGAGCGAAACAGGAAACTATTCTTTGAATAGCGACATTGTTTTGACTTCAGAGTGGAATGGCAAAAACTTTCAAGGCGTTTTAAACGGCAAAGGTCACGAGATCTCAGCTATTCAGATCAATGGTACGAGTGATGCGAGTCGAGGATTTTTTAACAATCTCGATGGTGCGGTGGTCACGAACGTTGAATTGTCTGGCTCTATCGATATCACATCAAATGAAGAAAATAGTAGCTTTGGTCTATTGGCCGGAGAAATTATTGACGGTGTCATTGGTAATGTTCATGTAAGCGGAAATGTTGACATTATATCGACTAATGGCATCGTGAATGTCGGCGGTTTAGTTGGTCGAGTTGATGGTGGTCAAATTGTTGATTCCACATATAGTGGCGAGATTATATCCGAAAACGCCATTACTGGTGGTTTGATCGGAAAAGTGTCATCTCATTTATCGAGTTTAACTAATATCGAAAAAAGCGGATCAGAAGGAACCTTACTCGTCACTGGTGGCGAACAAAGCTTTAGTGGTGGTTTTGTTGGGCTGCTTGATAACAATAATGCCTATATTAGCGAATCTCGTTCATTGGTCAACGTAACTGGAACTAGTTATGCTGGTGGTTTTGTTGGCTATATGGCCTATGGAGATATCGACAATTGTTACTCTCGCGGCGCCTTAGACGCTAGTTCAGAAATATATGTACACGCTGGCGGCTTCATTGGAAGAGTCGAAGGATATAACAACTCTATATTTTTTTCAATCGCGATGATGACAATTGGCGTTTCACAAATTGGCGACGAGATTTATGTTGGCTCGTTTGCCGGCGTCACTCCTGGTGGAACATATGCGAATATTTACGCAAATTGCTATTTTGATTCAACGCTTTCAAGTTTCGATCGAATCGGTAATGTAAGTCTCGGAAGAGGCGATGGAATCACTGGTGAGTCCTCAGCTAGTCTTCTTTCATTACAAAATTTTAATGTTTCTTACTGGTCATTTACCGGAAGTTATCCAATGTTAGTGTGGGAGTTTTGATTTATCAAATAAGTGATAAAAGATAAAAATAGCATTTTAACCTATTTTTAATTAAAAAATTAATCTATATTTTAACTGAAAACTGTTGACTTATGGAGTAAACAAGTTTTATGATGAAGATGTGCTAGTATACATATTTTTATAACAACTTGATGAATGCCGAAAACAAGGAGGCAAAAAGTATGACAAAGAAAACGATGTTGAAGTGGCTATCAGTCATGATGGTGGCGCTTGTTGTGCCATTTGTTGTTTTGAATGCTTTAACTGCATCGAATGACGACAGCGGGGTAGAGGCTTCCTATGCCCCTTATCAAATTCCAAATGGCGGCTTTGAATCCGGAAACTTAGATGGCTGGAAAGCTTATCGTATTTGGAAAAACGAATCCGGCATGGCGGCTTTTGATTCCAGCCTCATTCATAATGGAACTTATTTTGATAACTATCCTTACAATCGTGATGGAAATTATCAATTAGGAATTACTAGTGGGTCGGTAACTTGGGATCAATCAACTGAAAGAATGGGATATTTAAGATCGACTGACTTTATTCTTGGCGGTTCCGGATGGATTAGTTTCAAATTAGGCGGAGGCAAATATAATGAGTTCGCCCATGTGTCTATACGCGAAACAGGAACGAACGTCGAAGTCGCTCGTTTCGGTAATCGTTGGTTTAATAATACGGATAGAGCTTCAGCGGTATTTGGATCAGGTATCAGTAATGCTGAAGCGTTTCTTTTTCCATATTATTTTGATTTATCAAGCGTTAGTGATTTAGGCGACAGCCTTTACATCTTACTTTGTGATACCGCGGCTTACGACTGGTCAATTTTATCCGCCGATAGTTTTGTGACATATTATCCGACGGAAAGCGAGCCAACGCCAAGTGCTGATGAAATAGCGGTCAATATTTTGCCATCAGTTTTAGGTATTGATACTGCCGCTAACTCCATACCGAATGGATATTTTGATTCCAACTATGATGGCTGGCAAATTTCTGGTGAGGGTTGGGGTTATCATGGCGATCATTATATGCGTAGCAACACTTTACACGGCGATGGTGGTATGGGAATTCTTCGTTCAACCGCTTTTACCGTCTCAACTGATAAATATATCCGTTTTGATTGGGCCGGAGGATTGAAATTCGATAAGCAAATTTTCATATCTGTTAAAGAAGTTAATACTAATATTGAAAAAATTAGATTCGTTAGACGTGATAATCTTAGTGGCAAAGAAGGTGAAAACTTTGATAATCATATGTTGAATTTATCATCTCTTGATTCAGCCAAAAAGTATTATCTCGAATTCGCTGACGCTCGCACAGGCGGTTGGGGAATATCGTATGTAGATGCTATTCGCATCGTGGCTGAAACTGAATGGAATTCAGTCGCAAGTGGCGATCGCGCGATTATGATTAGTGATTTGCCGCTTCTATTCGATTTAGATTATCAGCAACAAAGCGTCTCGTTTGCCCAATATTTCTTGGAACAAACTGGGCCCATCTGCGTTGCCATGACTGGTGACTTCTCTTCTGTTTGGTCAACGATGGCGACTGAATACGCTAGTTTAAGCGATGATGCCAAAGATTATTTTACCGCAAGCGGAACGAGTGAAAACACAATTGTTGCTGCTAGGGAAAGATATCTCTTCATCATTGGAAAATATGCCTCGCTTGATAAATTTGTTGTCGATAGTTTAGACAATGTATATCAGGGTGCATCAGATTTGATTGGCTATAACATTAGCAATAACTCCAAGATTATTCTTGTTGCCGTCACGGTTGTATTTATTGCTTCAGCAGGATTATTCTTTATCTTCTCGCGTCGCCACAAAGAAATCGTGTAATTAATTCTCCTTTCATCCATCATCACTAAGCCGCTTAAATGCGGCTTTTTTATAATAAAAAAACACTCAATCGAGTGTCTTGTTTTGCTTTTGGAGCAGGCGACGGGAATCGAACCCGCGTAATTAGCTTGGAAGGCTAATGTTCTACCATTGAACTACGCCTGCGAAAAGAAAATGGCTAACTAGCAAACGCGTATTGACGCGAATGATATATTAGCACATTTAATTTATTGATTAAAGAGTCAATTAGATACTTAGCCAATGAAGCGGATCAAAGCCGCTTTCGGAACGAAACCGACTTGCTTGCGGACGAGTTCTCCGTTTTCAAAAAGAATCATTGTCGGAATGCTGAAGATACTGTATTGACCGGCGATAGCTTCTTGTTGATCAACGTTTACTTTAGCGATGGTGACGGTGTCACCGAGTTCTTTGCTTATTTCTTCAAGAACAGGTCCGAGCATCTTGCATGGTCCGCACCAGTCGGCGTAGAAATCGACGAGAACCTTTCCTTCTTTCAAGACTTCTTCAAATTGTTGTTGGTTTTCAATGTGTTTTAGCATAATTTATTATTCCTTTCGTGAATTTTTATATACCAAATAATAAGGCAAAAATGAGCGCAATTAAAGCAATATGCGCCGGAAAGAAAGCATAACTCCAAATTCGAAACCACTTTTTATCATATCCCCGCATACCATTATAAAGAATTATGATAATTCCTGCGAGCAAAGACCAAGTTTGAACATCAGCAAAATACAAATCAAGAGACGGTGATAGGTAAGTTAAAAACCAAATCAAAATGTTTAAGACGAATAAGGCAATGGCCATGATGAGATTAACAAGGCTACGATATTGAGGAACCTTAAGCAGTTCTTTGATGTCAACGACGTATTCTTCCGACATGTTATTAAACATGACTTTTTTGCCAAGATCATAGGCGAAGTAGAAAGCTATTGTCATCAAGAAACCAAAAAATGAATAGCCCATTCTCAGATAACGCGGGAACCAGCCGATAATTAAATTCAAAGAACTAAGTTCTAAGATATCGATTGTCGTTGATAAAATAACGAAGAAAAGAGGGATAAGCGATAAATATTTTTTCCAATCTTTTCTTGTTATTAGATAAATAAAAGTTCCATTAATAACTAAATCAATAAAAGGATTGGAACCGACATTAGGGTCGATAGAATAATATAAACCGATTTGCACGATTAAAACCATTCCTAGCAATAGTGCAAGCCTTAACAAGTAACGGCCGACGTTTTTAGAATGAATTAGACCTTCAACTAGAAGCAAAACGAAAAGCGGAAAGGCTAAGCGACCGATGCAGCGGAAAACAAAACCAACAATATATAAGGGATCACTTGTCGATGTAGCATATTGCCACATAAAAATACCGACATGGTCAATCGCCATGGTTACGAAGGCGATAATTTTAATCCAGAAACCAGATAACTTCTGAGCTCTTTCTAATTTTGAATCCATTTTTGCTCCTAATTTTGAATTGTCGTCAGCAAGAAACTTATGAGATTGTTAGTTATGTGGGCATAGGTCGAAACGGCAAAACCCTCCCTTTCATAGGCATAAGTCAAAATTGTTCCGGCGATGATATATGAGGGCAGATTAATTAGTTCATTTATAATTGTTGCCTGGTTAAACGACATGTGAATCACCCCAAAAACGAGCATCGTGACGACATATGCAAGTGGGCGGTTAAAACGATGAACGAGGGAGAATAAACCAAGACGGTATGTCATTTCTTCGACGATTGGTCCGAGGATAACGAAGGCGATGAGCGACATAATCGGGTAGGAAGTCATCATCGTTACAATCGCGCTTTCGTTTTGGTTATCACTCATTTCAATGCCTGAGAAAATGATAATGAGGTTATATATAATTACCGAAGCCATCACGGCCACGCCATAGGCGAGCCCCAAGGCAATCGTGCGCAAACGTTTAAACGATTTTAAGACAACCACGATGTCTTTCCAAAGTAATCCTAATATACCGACAAAAAGCGTTGAATAAGTGATTAGATTTAGCATTATGCTAACTTGATTTGAATCAAGAAATGCCTCTCGCTGAATTTCATCGGGTATCGCATTCTTGGCATACAGGACAAAAAAGACCGAGACAAGCAAGCTGACAGCTGTAAGACCGCCCCACCCAATTAAAAAGAGAAATATTTGTTTGATCCAGTGAACTTGAATCACGTTAGGAAAACGAGTTGGCAATAACTCTCCCTCGCTTGCTTGACTGCAACGGGGACAAACGTTTAAAGAGCCATCATGAATATGGTGACAAATAGGGCACTTTCGGTAATTGTTGGGCTTTTTCTTATTTTTGAACATTGTTATTAGTTTAATCGATTCTACTTAAATAATGTAAATAACTTTAATGAAGTTATGTAATAATAATATAATAAAAGCAAGGTGGGCATACAAACAATATGGATGCAACTACATTAGAATTAATTGTTAACATAATTACTTGGGGAAGCCTTGGCCTTTTGATCTTGCTCGTTGTTATCTTGTTTTTTGCTGGTTTAATTGGCTGGAAACGCGGTATTTTTAATGCCGGATTCCGCCTTATATTTATTAGTATTTTAATTATCGTGGCTTTAACTACCGTTCGACCGATGGTTGAATTTATCGGTGCCCGCGACATGGGTCCGTTGTTAAGACTTTTTGGCATGGACGGCGTGACGATGGAGGTCGGTTCGAATTCAGTATCGATTCAAGTTACAAGCATCTTCGAAACCCTTACTAATTTAATTATTGCCCTTGCTGAGTCTAACGGTATCACAATAGCATCCGATCAAGTGGAACCAGTTGTTCATGGTCTCGTCTACTTAATTTTATCGACTTTTGTCGTCATTATGGATGGTTTTCTTATTTCTACTCTTGGCAACCTAGGGGCGACTATTTTATGGCATGCCTTATTTAAACATCTAATTAGCAAGCGTGTACGCAAGGCCGTACGGGTTAAAGGCGTGGCCGCTTTAATGGGCGCAACCCAAACTCTTGTGGTTGGAGCGATGCTTATTTTTCCGTTCTCGGCTCTTATTAATAACGTTACTGCGGCATTTAAAAACGAAGATAATGGCATCGTAATTGATAATGAAATGATTAACACGGTCACGACAATCGTCGATGCTTATGAAGATAGTGTTCTCGCCAACGTCTTATTTAATTGGACTAATAATTCCGAAGGGCAAAGCTGGGATGTCATGTTGATGGATTCTCTTACATCCGCTGATGTTAATGGATTAAAAGTTAGTTTTATTGATGAAATTTATAATCTGGTTGGAATTGGTAAAACATTAACTTCGGCCGGTATTTTTAGCGAAGATGGAATGAGTTCGATTGGACAGACAATATTGGCCAACGACGAAATGGTTGTCTCGCTTTTGTCCTCAATTGGTAATTCCGGTCTTGTGTTAATGCTTATTCCGGTGGCAGTCGAACTAGCCCTTAATCTCGATGTTGTCAAACAATATGTTGGCGAAGATTTAATCGATATTAGCGATATTGACTGGAAAGACGAGATTAACAATATCGGAAAGATGTATAAAGCCGTTCAATCGACTGGTCTTTTTGATGATTTATTTGATGAAGAAGGTAATGCCGTTCTAGATGCCGATGCTTTAAAAAATATTTTTGAACTCGATACTTATTCGGGAATGATGGGTATTTTCAAAGCGATTGATGATAGTAAACTACTGAGTAGAGCTATTCCCGCCGTTGCCTACACGATGTCGAAAAATAACGAACAAATCGCTGAATTTTCATCTTTCTTACCAACTGAGTGGGAAGATTTTACTGCGATTAGATGGGGTTCGGAATTGAGTATTGTCTATGATGCCTTATTTAGGCTAAACGCTTTAGATGACACGCTTCTTGACTCATTAATGAATATGGGCGGAGATGAGGGAGGCGAACCGGAATCAGAACCGGAACCGGCTGTCAAATTGGCTTTGCAAAATGCTTCGTTGGGTGCTCCTTATAAGTCCGAACAAGACATTAATAATTTGTTGTTAGATGAAGAACCTGAAGAAAGCGAAAGTAATCCGCTTGAACCCCTTCTTCGTAATGCGGGAGCGATTAAAGAAATACTCGTCGGTCGCTCTGACGCCAACGGAAATCCAATCGGCGTGGATGCTAATGGTATTACCAAAGTTTTTGATGATGACGGTAATCGTCTCTACAACCGCCATTACGCTTTGTTTGATTCACAACTACTACAGTATTCACTTTCAGGCGCTATTACATATCTCGTTGAATCATTACTTGTTGATTTTGACTTAACTAGTGCCGATTTCGATGGACTGATTGATGATTTGAATACTGGCGTCAAATTGCTTAATTATAAAAAAGAATATGGTGCCGTTTTAGATTTGATGGTCGCTTTAGGCGAAAACGATGCAACTAGAGCTTTGGTTCTCGATTTTGAAAATATGCCAGGCATTGTCTTTAAAGACGATGGGAGTTTGGAAAGCATTGATCCCGAACTCGTCGATGGTCTTAAAATCGCCTTGCCAAAAATCGATAATTCAAGGCTTCTATCGCTTATCTTTCCGAGCTTATTAGAAAATACATTTGCTGGTGAAGATATGGCGGGGATGTTTGACGCTGTTGGCATTGATGCTACTAGGCTTAACTGGCAAACCCCTCGTTTAGGTCGCGAGTTTTCTATGTTGATTGATGCCTTTGATAGTGTTCAAGAACTGATGGGCATCATGGAGCCTTACCAAGATGAAGGCGGTGAGGTACCTGCGACTAGTTTTGGAGCATTAATGCTGGAATTATCTGAAAACGACGAACCTTTGGCTAAGATGCTAGATACGCTTTACTCCTCCAATATAATTAATGAAAAATATCAAGAAGACATATATAACACCTTTGGCGTGTTGCTTCACTCTAAAGGCGAGATGGTTTATGGCAACGATTCGAATTTCTTCGCCATGCTTGATTTCGTTTTCGAAAGTCTACTAGAAGGTCGCGGATTCACAAATAAAAAGGACGTTTACAATGTCGCACAATGGACGAACTCAAGAACATTAAATGGTGATTTCCGCCGTGACCATTTCGGTGATGCCATCTATGATGGCGAGACCGGATTTATGACTAACTTTATCTCGTCTATTGGTCGGACTGGTTTACTTGATATCATTGATGTCGAGGCTGGTGAAAATATCGATTATGGTGAACTCGGCGCTGCGGTCAGCGAAGTATTTGACGCTGTTGAACAAAGCGCGGTATTCTCGGCAACATTCGGCGATGTTCTCGATATGTTTGTTCTCGACCAACTAAGCGATGATCCGGGTGATGTTTCATTTAATAATGTCAGCGACTGGTCGCTTGAAGGCGAAGCGTTTGAAAGACTTTGTTTGGCGATTGATGACTTTGGCGACATTGATTTTGCCGATATCGATTTTATCGGTAGCGATCCCGATAATGTCGTTGAACTACTCAGCGCTTTAGCGGATTCACAAATGTTTGACGGACCGAGCGGCTATTTGTTCGGCGACTTCTTCTATGATCAGTTAATGACCTCGTTAGGAAGCAATACCGAATACTTCTATGATCCGAATGCGACAACAACAAATGAGGTTAAGGAAGATTTTGATTCATTAGAAACAAGACCAGATTGGCAAGTTGAAATTGTCTTATTTGGTGAAGCGTTAGAAGCCTTGCAAAATTCCAATGTCGATAGTCTTGGCAATCCCATTGATACGGGCGATCCCGTCGATTATCTCGGCTTGCTGACGACCGGCAAAGTGACGGCCGATAATGTTCATAATATTCTAACGGCTTTAAATAATACGACTACGATGCGAATGATTATTTATAACGGCTACAATCAAATTGCTACGGCGTTTCAATCTGATGAAATCGATCTTTCGACGATGAATAATGTCGCGCTCGTTGATATGAGCAAGGCTCAACGTCAAGACGAAATCGATGTGACAGTGCAAATGTACCGGGTAATTGAAAACATGGGTACTCAAGATTCAGGCACCGGCGAATATACATACGATATAAATTTACGCGATGCCGCCGATGAAGAAATTGATGATCTTCGTGTGGCTTTAGATGGTCTTGTTTCATCTGTAGTTTTTAACTCCTTAGACGATGATTCTTTGCCGGCAGATGAAACAGTATTTAAACAATTTACGCGTTTCTTCATGCGTGGACCCGTTATTGAGGAGGCTATTTTCCGTCCTGAAAATCCTAAAGATATCGACGGAGTAAGTCATGGTTATTACACGGATGGACCAAGCAAAACAACTTACTTACTGAATACTAATTTCCCGACTCCAACCGTCAATACTAATATGGAATTGGTTTTTGATGTGGTGAAGACGGAATCAGCTCAAAAAGGATATGTTGGTGAGATGATGGATTTAGTCGATGTCATGGTTAATCTTGACGCCAGCGGTGGTGATCCTTATGACGCCGAAGGCATTGATGTTGAATACGAATTGCTCGATGAGGTTGATTTTGAAAACATTCTTAATGCATTAAATGACTCAGAACTATTATATGACTGTGTTCCAAATATGATTTCGCGCATCATTAATGATGAAGCGGCCTTTGACATTGACGATATCGAACTTGGAGCCGCTAATCCATTCTTCCATTATAATGGAACGACGTTCACCAATCGCTTCCCAACCGGGGAAATCAGCGAACTCAGCGATTTGTTTATTTTGATTCAAGACTTTAGTTCTTTAGTTGCCACTGGCGATATTGATTTGAACCTTATCGCAAGTGAATTAACACTATTTAAAGATACGTTAGTGGCACTCCAAGAGACGGAAACGTTCTACTTAGCCGGAAGTTATATGCCAAGTGAGATTACCGTTTTTGAGCAAATTATGCGCAAAATTTATACTGATACTTATCTAGCCGAACTTTCTTACAATCGAGTAATTGATTTTGATGCTTCGGTCACATCAATATCTGAAGGTATTATTCAAAAGATTACTGACAGCATTCTTGATTTCCCAAACTTCGTCAATCCCCTTCATGGCGATTCACTTCATAATGGTAACTGGGTTACGGAAATTGACGCTATTGGTGATTTAATCACGGCTTTTAATGGTTTAGGAATGGCATCTGGTGATTTCTCGGGTTTAAGTGTTGATACACTAACCCCTAGCGATTTATCAATGATTCTTCAGAGCATTAATGCTCTTGATAATGTTAAGGACGCTGTTCCTTATATGATTAAGGACGCTCTTTATAATGAAAATATCAATTTCAATCGTTTCTCAACGTATAACACTGATGTATACAATTTGAACGCCACTTTATTAACATTAGATGGCACGAGCGGAAACATTAACTTAACTGGTAATAACACAACTGTTGTCGGTTCACAAATTGATTTCCTGGCCGGTGGTTCGCTTTATAACACTGATCCGATTAATAATATTTGTTCGCTTCAAATCGAAACAAGTGCCGCAATTGACGATTTCCAGGTTTTTTATGGAAACGCGGTTAATCCGACGACAAATTTCTATCTTCTTGATGCCGCTGAAAGCAATGTTTATACAATTGACCTGAGCTGTGTTCCATATCAATATTTTCGCATTGAAGCAGTAACTAATTTTACGATTGATGACATTATTGTCAATCAGGCGACTGAATCAGGAAATTACATGCAAAATCAAGTTAGTTATCGCGATACTAATATTCCAATTCTCATCAATTTAATGGATGAGTTCTTTGTTGATTCATCGAGTACTTATTATGACTTTAGTCAGCCGGAAGGCGTTGTCGGGTTCGTCAATGACGGAAACTCGACAGGACCGATTTTGGCGTTTATTGTCGATAGTGATTTGTATCAAGATCCAATCACACCTGATTACAAAGGCGAGTCAATTTTCTTATACAACATTTTATCATTTAAAATGGATCTAAATGTCGGCGGTGTACCGGTTAATTTAGATACTGATTTGGCTCACAATGTGCGTGGCGCGTTGATGGACGATAAACTGAGCAAACTCGATGACATCATTAATGATGATGATGGTGGAAAATTTGATGCCCTTAAAGAAGGTGACGCGATTGATTACGGCTTATTCGCCATGTCTTTCATGGAAGGTTCGATTAATATGCCGACCGCCAAAACCGCTTTTGTTTCGGCCCAAGATTATTATTTATACAACATTGCCAATTATGATGATGGTAGCGGTGTAGTTAATTTTATTGATCTTGCCGTTGGCTCTAGCAGCCGCGGCGTCGTTGATTCGAACTTCCTGCTGCCGGGTGGATATGGGCACTCGCTGCTAATCAGCGAAATTGTTGCTGGTCAAATCAATGACATTTTAAACAATAAGTATGCTTATTTAGATGGGGAAGCGATTGTTTATACTCCAGTGGATTTATATTCAGGTGTTTATGTAAATCTCGATGATGCCGAAAGATTAGGTTTTAGTGGTGCAATCAACACCCTTTATTATTCACTTAATGACCTTCTCGTTCCTAATTCAGAAATGACGGAAGCGGAAATTACCGCGGCTTTTGAAAGCATGTATGGTTCTGATATCGCCATGATTTTCTATCTAGCAGACATCTATCCATGCTTAAGCGGTAATATCCTTGCCGGCGGACGTGGTCTCGCCGTTAATCCCAATCCAACAACACTTACTGATTGGCAAAATATCGCTGCCTTGTTAATCGCTGATCGCGGCTATTAGACATGCAGACAATTCTTACTTCTTCTCAATCAACTCTTATCATAGATAAGTCGCGCTTTATCGGCGTGACTTTTCACGTTCAAAGCAGCGAAGAAGTCGAGGCATGTCTTAAGGAAATTAGAAAACAATTCCCCAAAGCAAAGCACTATTGCTATGCTTATGTTATCGGTCAAGACGAAAAAGGTTTTGATGATGGTGAACCATCAAAAACGGCAGGAAGGCCACTTTTGGAATTATTAAAACGTGGTGAGTTTGATGAAACGTTAATTATTGTCGTCCGCTATTTCGGGGGCACTCTTTTGGGTGCGTCAAGACTGCTTAGAACGTATGTAAGTGTCGCCAATGCGACGCTTAACGCGACTGAAAAACATGAAATTGTTTATCTTAATGCTTATCAACTTGAATTAGCTTATAGCGATTATGATTATTTTCTTAACGAAGCAAAAAAGCATTCATACATCTTGGAAAACGCCGTCTTTAGCGATACCATTATGATTAAGCTTTTAAGTCGAGAAAACGCTGTCGATATTTTAGAGCAAATTTTAAAGGGAAGAGAACAAATTACGTTTCTTGAACCTGAGAAACGATATATTAAGGAGACTTCAACATGATCTTAGCCAGTGAATACGAACAAAGACGCGACCGCCTATTTGAATTAATGGAAGACGATTCTTTTCTCGTTATTTATGCCGGAGTCGGACGAAAGATGTCGAATGACCATTTTTCGTTTACCGTTAATCGAAATTTTTATTATTTGACCGGAATCGATCAAGAAAATTCTGTCGTCATGCTCGTCAAGTCTTGCGGAGAAAGAAAAGTATATTTGTTCATCGATGAATACGATGAGCGAAAAGAAAAGTGGACTGGTGTCCGCTTAACGATTGAACAAGCCCGCGAAATATGTGGTGTAAGTAATATTTTATTTACTAATTCATTGGAAGCCAAGTTAGACTCAGCTTTAAGCGATGATGGAAATCTTGGCCATCTCGGACTTCTTTATTTAGATTTGGAAGCTGAACTAAAAATCAAAGATTCTTTTTCCACGTGCGACTTACGTGATGAGATAATACAAAAGCATAGTGAAATCAAAATCGAAGACATTCATCCAGTTCTTGCATCATTACGAGCGATAAAGTCTCCTGCCGAAATTAATCTAATTCGAGAAGCTATCAAAACGACTGATTTAGGCATCAAAAACATTCTTTTGAACTTACACCCTGGCTTATATGAATATAACGTCCGCAACACCTTTGAATACGCCATTCGTGAGGATAATGATGCGACGATAGCCTTTGATACAATCGTGGCCAGTGGAGAAAACGCCGTTATCCTGCATTACCCCAATCCGAAAGCGCGACTCAATAATGGTGATTTAGTGCTTTTAGACTTAGGGGCCAGAAGACATTATTATAGCGCCGATATTACGCGAACCTTTCCAATCAATGGCAAGTTTTTACCCAAACAAAAAATTCTTTATGAAATTGTTTTGGGTTGTAATAAGGCTGTCATTAATTTTGCCCGTCCGGGCTTGACCTTAAGCGAATTACAGAAATTTGCAATTGATTATTTAGCGGCGGAATGCGTCATAAAAGGTTTCATCAAACATAAAGATGATATTTCCACGGTTTATTATCATGGTGTTTCACACCATTTAGGCCTCGATGTTCACGATGTATCGAATCAGTCACGGCCACTTGAACCGGGAATGGTTATTACCGTAGAACCAGGATTATACTTTAAACAATTGAAAATCGGTATCCGCATTGAAGATGATGTCCTGATTACCGAGACGGGTTGTGAAAACTTGTCGAAAGACATCTTAAAAGAAGTCGCGGATATTGAAAAAATAATGGCTACTAAGTTATAAAAGAGCATCTAAAAAAGAGCAAAGTCAGTTCTCTTTCTTTTTTAAGTTATCGTTTCTTAAAAACAAATACCATCGCAAAGATTAATCCTGTTGCGAAGAGTAAAATAAAACCAATCGCGAAAACAAAGACGTAATTATTATCCCGGATCGCTATTTCCGATATGATGTTTGAAGAAGATTGGACGCCGGTTATAAATGCTTGTAATTGATAGTTCGCAATAATATTATGATATCTTGCTAAAGCATTCTCAATGTTAGAACCGGTGGCATTTGCAGTGACATTGCCAATGAGCATTTTCGCCTCATCACTTAAAGAATTATGACTAGCAGCAACATCATTCCATACGTCTTGTAATTGGCTCGCGCTTTTGTTTTGGCAACCTGTACTTGTTTGATTTAAAAAATCAAGTGCCCATGTATCAACTTCTTCCTCAGGCGTAGGAGTTGTTACTTCGTCATCTTCTAAGGCTCCTTCTCCAGAGTAAGAAGGATCATAGACCATGTCGATAAATTCAGGATGATCAATAAAAGGATTTCGATTCTTTTGCAACGTATAGACGATATTATTGCGATAGATTTCTCGATTAGTCACTGGATAATCCTTGGCCCAGTCAAGACATAAATCTTGGGATTGGAAATTTCCGGTGATTGAATATCCATAAAGGGTATTTAGATATAAAGTTGCGCGGGCAACCTCGCCCTTCGCGGAGGCTCCCGGTTCAAAATAAGTCGAAGTTGTGTAGGCATCAATCGTGTTACCTAAACTATCTTGGACATCGGTCGATGAGTTTTTGGTAGTGACCACACCGAATAACTTGTTTCCTCTTATATTATTAACTTTGTTATCGGAGGCAAAAATGTGGTGGTTATCACTAGTAGCTGGGCTTCCAATTTTGCTTTGCGGATAACTATGTTCACGGTTCCAACCAAGCGAGCCAGAGACGTGTGCCGTTTTTGCAA
This sequence comes from Bacilli bacterium, assembly GCA_041669225.1. Taxonomy (GTDB): domain Bacteria; phylum Bacillota_I; class Bacilli_A; order RFN20; family CAG-826; genus UBA1424. The sequence goes on from JBAYBO010000015.1 coordinate 23,678, forward strand.
TTGTCGTTCTTGTGTAGATTTGCAGTACTTTAGTGCTTTGGCCTTCGGCTTCGTCGGCCGCTTCATAGCGATACCAATCATAGTTCGTGGAAACATTCGCGCCAATAATGGTTTTTAATTTAGCTTTTAGAGCCGAACCTTTTAGTCCTCGTGCGCCTTCGTAATATGAACCTTCCGTGCTTACTTG
>JBAYBO010000016.1:0-23695 GCA_041669225.1 Bacilli bacterium
ATTAAAATCATGCATCCGAACCGCATCCCTTTAACCGGGCGCGATGCCTTTCTTCGCGGTGTGACAATTGGAGTTATGCCAATGGTACTCGTCAATGCTGTATATATGATTTCTGTTCACACCGAACGTACCATTTTTGATCGGATTACCGAGACGGTTGTTGTTGATTATCGTCATCGTTAATCATTATTTTTCGCAGCCAACCACATATATGTGGTTTTTCTTTTTTCTATTTTTTTAGCACTTAATACTTGACAGTGCCAAGAGACTCTATATAATATAGTTAGCACTCAGCAGATAAAAGTGCTAAACAAGGAAACAAAATGAACAGGCGCGATAAAATACTTAAATTAATAGTCGACCACTTCATCAAAACGGCTCAACCTGTTGGCAGCCAGACATTACTTGATGAGTATCATTTAGAATATTCGTCGGCAACGATTCGCAATGAGATGAACGCCCTTGAAGTAGATGGCTATATTGAAAAAACCCACACCTCAAGCGGACGCGTTCCCTCAAGTAAAGGTTATCGCTATTATGTCGATAATTTACGCGAGAGTTCTTTAGATGAGGAAATTAAGCATCGCATTCAAACCGTATTGGACCATAAAGTTCAATCCGCCGAAGAGGTTATTAAGGAATCATGCGAGATTTTATCGCATATGACCAACCTCGTAAGTGTTGTTTTAGGACCGAATGCCCGCGAAGAAAAGTTAGTTAATTTGCAAATTATACCAATCGGGGAAAGATCAGCGACCGCGGTCTTCGTCACTGATACCGGCTATGTTGAAAACAAAACGTTCAATGTCAGCGAGAAAATTAAACTCGATGACGTACAATCATGCGTTAAACTTCTCAACGACCGTCTATCAGGAACTCCCATCTCGGAATTAGTCAACAAAATGCAAGCCATAAAGCCGTTAATTAGCGATCTAATCGTCGGACACGACATTTTATACCAAGCAATGCTTGAAACGTTCCTGCGCTTTGCTTCTGACCGTTTGAGTATGTATGGCCGCGATCGCTTGCTTGATCAACCTGAATATTCAAAAGATATAAATAAATTAAAGAAGATGCTGCAAATGCTCAATTCGCCACATATGATTCGCGATATTACCGAACAAGGTACCGGCGAAATGACAATTCGCATCGGTGAAGACGATAATGCTCTCGATGATGTGGCAATCATCTCGGCCAAGCTAAAAGTTCCCGGTCAAAAAGAAGGCAGTATTGCCATCGTCGGACCAAGACGCATGGATTACTCGAAAGTTATTGATTATCTCGAATATGTCGTTAAATCGATTGAAGAGCATTTCGAAACGCACAATGTCGATGAACAACCAGCAACAAAGGAGGAAGATGAAAAATGGAAAAAGAATTAAAACCCGAAGACAAGAAAGAAACCAAAACCGAAGAAGAAGGTAAAGATAAAGAACGCCGTTCATTCCGTCATAAGCTTGAAGTTAAAAATGCTGAAATCGAAAAATGGAAAGCCGATGCCAGTCATTGGAAAAACGAATACTATCGCGGTTATGCCGATACGCAAAACCTCAGAAAAGCTCTCGAAAAGGAACTTAGCGAAGGGCTTAAATATCGCGCCGAAGGTTTCGTAAACGAGTTACTGCCGATTCTTGATGGCTTCTACTTCGCATTAGCGAACGAACCAAACAGTCCTGAACTCAAAAATTATTTAGTCGGATTCCAATACATCTATCAAAATCTTCTCGCCGTCTTAGAAAAAGAAGGCATCAAAGAGATTGCTCCAAAAGAAGGAGATCCATTCGATGTTCGCACCATGCACGCCATGGAAGCGGAAGAGAGAGATGGTCCACCAAACGTTGTAATTCGCCTTCTCAACAAAGGATATAAATTAAAAGATCGCCTCATCCGTCCGGCGAATGTAGTCGTCAGCAAAGTCAAGGACGCTGAAGACAAAAAAGAAGATGACGGAGCCACAAATAAGGAAGAAAGCGTTAATAAAGACGCTTAATCATAGGAGGAAACACATATGGCAAAAGAAATTATTCTCGGTATCGACTTAGGTACCACCAACTCAGTCGTTAGTTATTTACAAGCTGACGGGAAGGTCAAAGTTATTCCTAATCCCGAAGGCACCAACACCACTCCGTCCGTAATTGGCTTTAAAGCAAACGGCGAAGAAATCGTCGGCAATGCCGCTAAACGTCAGGCGGTGACCAATCCCGACACCGTTTTATCAATCAAACGGAGAATGGGCACATCCGATAAAATCAACATTAAGTGCATTAAAAAGGATTTCACGCCACAAGAAATAAGCGCAAAAGTCCTGAGTTACATGAAAAAATATGCCGAAGACAATGTCGGACAGTCTATTAAAAAAGCCGTTATTACTGTCCCGGCCTACTTTAACGATGCGCAAAGACAAGCGACGAAAGACGCTGGCGTTATCGCTGGTCTTGATGTCGTCAGAATTATTAACGAACCGACCGCAGCCGCCTTGGCTTATGGTCTTGAAAACAAAAAAGCCGCGAAAATTCTCGTCTACGACTTAGGCGGTGGGACATTCGACGTTTCCATTCTTGATATTGGCGACGGTACTTTTGAAGTTGTTTCAACTTCCGGCGACAACCGTCTCGGTGGTGATGACTGGGATAAAGTTTTAGCCGACTGGATTAAAGCTCAAATTAAAATCGCCCACAATGTCGATTTAACCGACAAGATGGCCGAACAAAGATTTCTCGAAGCGGCCGAAAAAGCCAAAATCGAATTATCCGGTTCATTAGAAACAACCATCTCTTTACCTTTCATTGGCATGTCAAGCGCTGGTCCGATCAACTTTGAAACCAAACTATCCAGAGCGAAGTTTCAAGATTTGACCAAGCATTTACTTGCTCGCACTGAAGCTCCTTTAAAAAGAGCTCTCTCGGATGCGAAGCTAACTGCAAACGACATTGATGAAGTGTTATTAATTGGCGGTTCAATTAGAATGCCAGCCGTTCAAGAGTTAGTTAAGAAATTGACGGGCAAAACCCCCAACCTTTCGATTAACCCAGACGAAGCTGTTTCTGTCGGCGCCGCGATTCAAGGCGGTATCGTTGCCGGTGACGTCAAAGACGTCGTCTTGCTCGATGTCACCCCATTAACGCTTGGTATCGAAACACTCGGCGAAGTTATGACACCACTTATTACTCGTAACACGACGATTCCAACGACCAAATCACAAATCTTCTCCACGGCCGCTGACAATCAACCGGCTGTTGACATTATGGTTTATCAAGGTGAACGGCCAATGGCTAAAGACAATAAGCTTTTGGGTCATTTCCAACTCACTGGTATTAAACCATCCCGTCGTGGCGAACCGCGCATCGAAGTTACTTTCTCAATTGACGTTAACGGAATTGTTAAAGTTAGCGCTAAGGATTTAGATTCGCAAAAAGAACAACAAATTACTATTTCCGGCACGAGCGGTCTTTCTAAATCAGAAATCGATCGCATGATCCGCGAAGCTGAAGAAAACCGCGACGCTGATGAAAAACGTAAAGAAGAAGTCGAAGTCAAAAACAAAGCTGAACAATATATTGCCAGCATCGATCAAGCTCTTGCTGAAAAAGGCGACAACCTCGAAGCAACTCAAAAAGAGCAAACGACGAAACTTCGCGATGAACTCAAGGCTGCTTTAGACGCTAACGACATCGACACTTTGCGCAATCGCTTGGGCGAACTTGAGCAAGCAGCGGCAATGATGGCTAATGCCGGAGCCAATCCTTCTCAACCGGAAGCCGGACCAGAGCCAGCTACTGAAGATAAAAACGGTACCACAGGCGCTGATGATGTTATCGATGCCGACTTCACCGAGAAGAAGAACTAATTAACACATTCACGAGCGTGGGGGCAAGTTGCCCCTTCGCTTTACTAGTAAAGGAGACTTATGGCCACCAAACGCGACTATTATGAAGTGCTCGGGCTAAAAAAAGGCACGAGCAAAGAAGAAATTAAGTCCGCTTATCGTCGCTTGGCAAAAAAATATCATCCAGACATTAACAAAGAAACTGGAGCCGAAGCCAAGTTTAAAGAAGTTCAGGAAGCTTATGACATTCTTTATGATGACAACAAGCGAGCGACATATGACCAGTTCGGTCATGCTGCTTTTGAACAAGGGACTTCAAGCGGCGGTAACCCCTTTTCGGGTGCTGGTTTTTCAGGCGCGGGTTTTGGCGATATAAATCTCGGTGATATCTTTAACTCTTTTATGGGTGGCGGAACAAGACAACGTGTCGATCCGAATGCTTCGCGTAGAGGCGATGACACCTTAATGCGCATTCGCATTGATTTTATGGATTCGATTAAAGGTCGTAAATATTCGATTCCGATTACTTATGATGAAACTTGTTCAACTTGTAACGGAAGCGGAGCCCAAAATCCCAAGGATATTCATACGTGCTCCAACTGTCACGGCAAGGGCTATGTTCGCACCCAGCAACGCACTCTATTTGGTATTATGGAAGGTCAGACAACGTGTCAAGTTTGCGGCGGAAGTGGCAAAATCATCGATAATAAATGTTCGACTTGTAGCGGTAAAGGCTATAACCACGTAAAACGTGACATTGATGTAAATGTACCGGCTGGCATTAACTCCGGTCAGCAAATTCGCATTCAAGGTCGAGGCGGACGTGGCCATAACGGCGGTCCTAACGGTGACTTATTTATCGAGATTAACGTTAATGCTCACCCACATTTCAAACGCGATGGCAACAATATTCATATTACGATTCCCGTCAGTTTTGTCGATGCTGCATTAGGCACGACAATTGAAGTGCCAACCGTCTATGGCGATGTCGAAGTCAAAGTTCCGGTCGGAACGCAACCTGATAATATTCTCAAGCTCAAAGGCAAGGGTATTAAAGATATGCGAAATGGAAACCCCGGCGATGAATTCATTCATTTAGATATCAAGACACCAAAGGGCCTAAATAAAAAGCAAAAAGATCTACTAGAAAACTATCGGGCTCTGGAAGGAAACGGCGACAACGTCTTTCAAAAATTCCGTAAGAATTTCCGTAAATAATTATTAAAGATTTTAAATAAGAGGCTCAATGAGTCTCTTTTTTCATCGTAATTTTATTTCGTTATGGTAATATATTTATGATTGTGAGGAAGATAAATGAATAAATTCATGAGAATGGCTATTAACGAAGCAAGAAAAGGGATTAATAGCGGACACGGCGGACCGTTTGGAAGCGTTATCGTTAAAGATGGTGTTGTTATCGCTAAAGGCCACAACCAAGTAATTAAGAATCAAGATCCGACTTGCCACGGTGAGATGATGGCGATTCATAAAGCCTGTAAAAAACTTGGCACCTTTGATTTAAGCGGTTGCCAACTTTATACGACTGCTGAACCATGTCCGATGTGTTTAGGCGCCATTTTATGGGCTAATATTTCCAAAGTATATTTTGGCTGCAATATCGTCGATACCGAAAACATCGGCTTTCGCGACAAAGTATTTTATGAAATGAATGAAACGGGTAAAATAGACGAATTAGTCATTGAATTAGATCGTAAGCAATGCCTCAAATTATTCGAAGAGTACAAAAACATCGACGACAAACAAAATTATTAAGAATATGAAAAGGTTTTTTGCCTCGATTTCGGCAATGTTTAAAAATTCAAGAACCGAACATCTTTATAGTGTCAACGGTCGTGTGCCTTTGCTTAAAGCTATTCCTTTTGGTTTACAGCATGTTCTTTCGATGTTCGTCGCTAATATCACGCCGGTTATTATCGTCTTTGGACTCTTTGGTGATCCGGAACTAACAGCGCAAGCTATTCGCGGCGCTATTTTTATGGCCGGCATCGGCACGATTATCCAAGTGACAATCGGTTCAAGACTTCCAGTTGTCGTTGGTACTTCCTTTACATTTGTCAGCGCCTTGGTAGCTATAGGAAATCCCGGCGCCATCTTTGGAGCTTTAATCGTCGGTGGAGGAGTTATTCTTATTCTTGGTATATTTGCTAAGTATTGGCGAAAATTGATTAAGCCAATCGTTCCGGCCGCTGTTGTATTAGCTATCGGATTATCGCTTCTATCAGTTGGCAGCGCCCAGTTTTTCGGGGGTACAAACTATTTGTCACAAGTCGTGGCAGGAACGGCCAGCAATCATCTTCTGTGGCAATATGCCCTCATTGCTTTCATCACTTTGGCGACCGCCGTTGCCTGGAATATTTTTGTTAAAGGCGTTTGGAAAAATTTAGCTATCCTAGTAGCCATGATCGTCGGCTATCTCGTCTCGCTTGCTTTTCCAAATATGGTCAATTTGAGTTCACTTACTAGTGGGGGTATCATCGCTTTACCGTCTTTTATTGATTTTTCATCACTCCGATTTGAACTCGTTCCGATTTTAATCGTCACAATTTCTTATATCGCCTCGTCGGTTGAATGTATCGGCGATACCACAACTCTATCGCGCATGGGCTTAGGCCGTGATCCGACTGACCGCGAAATTTCCGGAGCGATTACCGCGGATGCCGGAAATAGCATCGTCGGCGCATTATTTGGTTCCTTGCCCCTTACAACTTTTTCTCAAAATGTCGGTATTGTTGCCCAAACTAAAGTCGTCAATCGTTTTACGATTTTCATCGGTGCTCTTTTTCTTGTCATTGCCAGTTTGTTCCCACCGATTGCCAATTTGTTAATTACTATTCCCGAGCCAGTTCTTGGTGGTTGCATGCTTATTTTATTTGGTTCGATTGCCGTCGTAGGTATGCAGATGGTCGCCGAAGTCGGTTTTGACGCGAAATCGATTCTCGTTCTATCTATTTCTTTAACGCTTGGATTTGGAATCACACTCGTATCCGATTTTTATGCAGTACTCGACACCTTTGGTTTTGAATACTTATCGGTCATCTTTGCAAGTCCAATTTTGAATATGTTCGTTATTTCAATGTTGCTTAGTTACATCATTCCTGAAAAGAAAATTGCCATTGTTCCCCTTGAAAATCAAGCTGATGGCGGGGAAGACGAAAATTCTTCGATTAACAATCAGCCATAACAATAAATTTACGAACTAAGCAGCCCTGACGCCAAGAGGTTACTTTTCTTTAGTCGAATATCGATAGCAGTTTTTCGCTTAAAAATAGAGCTTGGTCTCTCAATAAGTTTATTCAAAAAATAATCGAAATCGTCATTGCCCGTAAGTTCATTTACTAGATACTTGCGGCAAATAATACTTGCCTTTTAGACATCGAGAAGGGTGTCAATTTGCCTTTTCTAAAAACGAACTAATTGTTAAACAGGGCTTTAAAGCCCAACAAAAATTATAATTTTGATTTATGAGCAATCATTTTACTTTAATGTGGTATACTAAATAATTGAATTATAATTATGCCAAATTGTCGTGGATGCCATCGAAAAATTGAAAGACTGGACAAAGATATTTGTCCGTTTTGTGGTATGCCTAATCCGATTCCCGGAAGTCAAAGTTTAACGGTTGATATTACCGGTGTGATTTCTGGTGCCGGAGTGCCAAAAGACGAACTACCACGGGCTTGTTCTCGTAAAAAAGCTTTTACTCTTTGCGCCACGCTTGGCTTTCTCGGCATTCATTCTTTTTATCTAAAAAGGCCCAAGCAAGCTATCTTTTTTATCATTTTTAGTTTGACTTTGATCGGCGGAATCGGCTCTTTGCTATATTTCCTTTTCCTCCCCGGTGCGCTTTGGGCATATTTAATCCCCGCTTTTATTCAAATTATCTTTCAATTGATTTTTGCTTTTCATTATTTGACGAGTGAGGATCTTAAAGATGGTATTGGAGAACTAATGCACTAATGCAACGATACTTCGGTCAGGTATTTGAAGGTCGCGCCATTCTCAACGAGGGTGACGCTTTCCATTTAAGCAAAGTTATGCGTTGCTCAATCGGCACGGAAATTGAAGTCGTTGCCGATGGACGCGTTTATCTCTCGCGGGTTGAAAAAGTTAAACCACTCTTTATTAAGATCATAAATACGCAAAACGAGAATAATGAACTGCCCAATGATATTGTTTTAATTATGGCTCCTTTAAAGGGCGATAAAACCAACCTTGTTTTGCAAAAAGCAACTGAACTGGGTGTTAGTGAAATCATTTTGCTGCTTACTTCAAGAACTATCGTGAGATTCAAGCAAAAAGATGTCTTAAGTAAATTAACGAGATTTAACACAATTTTGAAAGAAGCGGCGGAGCAATCACAAAGAATTCATATTCCGCTGATTAGTTATACCGACAAAATCTCTAAATTAAAGAACTTTCATGCAACTCATAAATTTGTGGCCTTCGAACAACAATCAGGTCCGACCGGCGGTTTCAACAAACTCATCAAACAAATCAAGAAGCGCGAACGTATCGCAATTGTAATTGGACCCGAAGGCGGATTCGCCAACGAAGAAATTGACGAACTTAAAACTTTGAGTTTTATTCCAGTTTCGCTTGGCAAACGCATCTTGCGAGCAGAGACGGCTTCGATATATGCTTTAAGTGTAATTGCTAATTACCTTGAAAATTAAATATGAACCTTTATCAAATTCTTGAACAAAACCAAAAATTTCAAAAATTTCTCGATAGCGAGGAAAATCTTTTCTATTTAAAAAACCGAATCGTTCTTGAACGCTTCCCGATGTACAAACACCTCGCGCAGGTCAGCACCGATTTTGAAATCATGCGATCCAACATCATCATTCGCTCATTACAAAATAAAAAAGCTATCGAGGCAGCAGTGCGCTTTGCGGTTAAAAATAACGACGTCATCAAACGCGAAAAGGATATGGTTTTCTTTCGGACTTTCATTCGTGAGAAAATCATTGATCTACCATTCGCAAACGACCAGAAGACACGCCTTTATGTTCCCATTTTTAATCGTGTCATAAATCAGATATACTCTGAAGAATTCGAAAAACTCCTATTAACCCCTTATGATAAATTAGTCGATGAATTCGAAACATTAGTTGTCGATCCCTTTGAAATTTATAATTTCAGTCTTTATGATTCGCTGTTTACTCAGTTCGTCAAAGTGTACAGCGACGACGACATCATGGCCGTTTTTCACTATGACTTTCAAGCGATATATTTCATTGATAAACAAGGGAGACTCGACAATAAAATCGCTCTTTTTGACCGTGGTATAAGGCACCCTGATTTTCATCACATTCTCGAACGCATCCGCCCAGTTATCGCCGCGTATGTTACAAGCAACAAAGAAGCAATGCTCCAGGCGCTTGTTGATAAAAAACTCATTTCCGAAAAACTTATCAATCGGATAAATAGTCAGGACTATCGGTTTCGAATGTCGCTTATTCGGAAAATCAAATAATGAATTTCACCATTTTTACCCTTGGCTGCAAGGTTAATACTTATGAAAGCGATGCCGTCCGCGAGCTTTTTTTATCGGAGGGCTGGCTAGAAGCAAAAGAAAACGAAAACGTTGATCTTGTCGTCATTAATACGTGCACGGTGACAGGCACGGCTGCAAAAAAATCGCGGCAACACATTCGCAAATTTCGTCATGCTTATCCGCGGGCGTTAGTAGTCGTAATGGGCTGCTATTCCCAAGAACAAGGCGGCAACATTATCGACGAGTGCGGAGCTGATTTAATTATAGGAACCTCGCATCGTGGAGAAATTTTAAATTTAATTAAAGAGGCCCGCAAACAAGTTAAAAGACGAGTTATTGTTGAAGCTGATCCGCGAGCATTTGACTATGAAGAAATCGCCACCCTTTTTCAACCTTTGACATCGCGAGCTTTCGTTAAAATTCAAGATGGGTGCGATAATTTTTGCTCCTATTGCATCATCCCCTACGTACGCGGTAAGTCAAGAAGTCGCCGTCCTGAAGAAATAAAAAAAGAGATTCAAACCTTGGTTAATAACGGATACCAGGAAATTGTTATTACTGGTATTCATACCGGAGGTTACGGAAAGGATTTGAATAATTATTCTTTCTCACGACTTATACGAGAAATTCTCGAAGAAACCCCTGATTTATATCGCCTTCGCATTAGTTCGATTGAGGCGACAGAAATCGATGACGAATTTGTCAATCTGCTAACGAAATATATAAACATCGCTAATCATCTTCACATCCCCTTACAAAGTGGCTCGGAAACCGTTTTGAAACGGATGAATCGCCGTTATAAAATTTGCGATTATATCAAGACTATCGAGAAAATTAGAAATGCCTGCCCCGATATTGCGCTGACAACCGACGTAATTGTTGGCTTCCCCGGTGAAACCGAACAAGAGTTTCAAGAAACAGTCACTCTCATTGAACAGTTATCTTTTTCTGAACTACATGTCTTTCCCTTTTCAAATCGTGAAAATACAGCGGCAGCAAAAATGACAAAACAAATTGATAACTCATTGAAAAAAGAACGCGTTAGTGTTCTGCTTGATGTTTCAAAAAAATTACACAATGCATACGAAAGTAAATATTTCGGTAAGGAATTAGATGTTCTTTTCGAGGATTTTGATAAAATCAATGGGACGTATCGCGGTCATACTTCCAACTATTTAGAAGTTCATGTCAAAAGTCAATTCGATCTCGAAGGAAAAGTGTGTGTCGTTGCTTACTATGGACCACAAAATTCACTTGTCAAAAAGGGCTAAAATTTAGGTGATTCCTATTGACTTACATAAGTAATAGATTATAATTAACAAGCCTACATAAGGAGAAAAACTATGGCCGTACCATTTAGAAGAACATCAAAAACCAAAAAAAGAATGCGCCGTACGCATCAAAAACTTAAAGTTGAGGGCTTAGTTGCCTGCTCAAATTGCGGTGCAACCATTAAGTCTCATAACATCTGCCCAGAATGTGGATTTTATGACGGCAAAAAGGTACTAGATACCAAAAAAGCCGCAGCCAAAGAGGAAAAACCCGCCGAAAAACCCGCGAAAGCAAAAAGCAAATAATCATTTGCCGTAAACGTGTTAAAATAATTTCGGAGGAAAAACCATGGAATACAACAAACTTATCGATCATACTTTGTTAAAATCAGACGCATCATTGGCCGCAGTCGTCAAGCTGTGTGATGAAGCTGCCCAACACGACTTTATGTCGGTATGCATTAATCCCTGCTTTGTTCCAGTTGTCAAAAAATTACTTGAGGGCACGAATGTCAAAGTGTGCACGGTAATTGGATTCCCACTCGGAGCCACCTTGCCCGATGTCAAAGTGTTTGAAACCAAACGCGCTGTCGAGCTCGGAGCCGATGAAATCGACATGGTAATTAACGTGACGATGGCGAAAGCTCATGACTATGAATTCATCGCCAACGAAATTAATATGATTAAAGTCGCCTGCCAAGGTCGTCTCTTGAAAGTAATTCTTGAAACGTGTTTGCTCAGTAACGAAGAAATAGTAGAATGCTGCCGGGCGGCCGTTAAAGCCGGAGCTGACTATGTCAAAACTTCCACCGGATTCTCAAGCGGAGGAGCAACCGTTGAACACGTTAAATTAATGCGTGACACGGTCGGACCGCAAATTGGCGTTAAAGCCAGCGGTGGTGTCCGCACAAAAGAAGATGCCGAGAAGATGGTTGCTGCCGGCGCGAGTCGCATCGGCACATCGTCTGGTATAAAAATCGTCGCTAAATAGCATATTCCACTTAATTAATAAACTTGCGAAGGGAGGTGTAAACATGCCAAAAACAGTCGTCCGGGACAATGAGTCTCTTGATGAAGCGCTACGTCGTTTTAAGCGTCAAGTCAATAAGGCGGGAACACTTCAGGAAGCCCGCAAGCGCGAATTCTATCTCAAAACAGGCCTGAAAAGGAAAATGAAAAGCGAGATGGCTCGCCGTAAAAAGTACTAAAGACAAAAATTGGAAGCGCTGCTTCCTTTTTTTATTTGTTTCAAATTGTATGTCTATTTGCTTATATATCCTTTGATTCATCCATGCGCTATTTCACATATCAGGGAAACGATTTTGACTGCGGATTTGCTTCGCTTAAGATGTTGCTTTGTTATGCTCATCAAACTACGAAATATTTAAGCCTTGCCAAACCAGTTGAAAAGAATGGGCGCTATTCGTATCGTGACCTAATAGAAATTGCCTCAAGACATAGCGTGACACTAACGGCTTATAAACTCATCGATAATGTCGAAATCAAGAAACAGAAATCGTGGCCGCTTCTCGTCTCACTTGTAAATCAAAACAATAGTTTACATTTAGTAGTCTTACGAAAAATAAAAGGAAACAAAGTATTTATCGACGATCCCGCCTCGGGAGCAGCAACATATCGTTATGAGGATTTTATTAAGCGGTGGGATGGTTCTTTTATCCAAATCAGCAAAGTTAGCAAAGCGGGCACTCTTCAAAAAGAAAAACCAATTATCCAATTTTCAAAGCAACTACTTTTGTTTACTCTTCAAACTTTTTCGGCCCTCTTTGCTTTATTAGGCTTTGCTTTTGTCTCTTCGCAAACCTATTTTGTCTATCCTCTTTTGTTCTTCGCTCTATTTGTCGTCTGTGAATTGCTTTTTCGCCGTTTTCAACTTGGCGTATTGTCACAATTCGATGATTGTTATATGCATCGAACATATGATGATGACAAGGCGGTTATGAAAAAGAAATTCGTAAAATTTCACGAGTTTAAGAAGAACTATTTTATGTTTCCACAAATGATTATCGGCTCAGTCATTATTACTTTTTTCGCTATATTTATCTTGACCTTTAACGACTTGCGAAATCTTCTTTTTCTGCTTGTGTTAATCGTCTTTGCGTTTTGTGATTTTTTACTTTGTAAATACGTTGATGATAGGCATCGGAAGGTGCTGGAAAAGATTGAAGATGAAAGTTTCCTTAAGGGGCTGAATAAAAGTGATGTGTTGAATAACTATCAGAAGATGAGTTCGCTTGCTTTGTTTATCGCCAAAAGCGCCATAACGCGAAAATATCTCGGGCTCTTTTTAGTTGGTGTCTCAGCTCTTACATATGCGGCGATTAGCGCTGAGGCGACGCTTAACTACTTTCTGTTTCACTTCTTTGTTTATCTACTATTTTATGAAAATGTCGGCAAACTATTAAATTCATTGCTCAGTATTAATAAAATCAAACGAGAGACAGCGGCTTTTAAAGACCAATTTGTGAGATAGTATAATTTATTATAAATGTGATAAAATACTATTATTGGTACACGAAATGGAAATCACCTTCACAAATACGGGCCCTTCGTCTTTTAGCGACTATGAAACGATTTATCGCAATTTAGCGCTCGCGATTTTTGCCTTTTTAAAAAATGAAAGTGATTATGTTATCGAAGTTAATATCGTTAGTGATGCCGAAATACAAGCAATTAATAAAGCTTATCGCGGAAAGGATGTGCCGACTGATATTATCAGTTTTGCTTTTCTTGACCATATCGAAACTGAAATCACCATCAAAGGTGATGTGCCACGCCTCCTTGGCGAAATCATGATTTCTTACGAGACGGCAAAGCGTCAGGCCAAAGCTTATGCCCATTCCTTACAAAGAGAGATGAAATTTCTCTTCACGCATGGTATTCTTCATTTACTCGGTTATAATCATGAAACCGAAGAACAAGAAAAGATAATGTTTGCTTTACAAGAGCAAATCCTTGATCAGGAGAAAAAAAGATGAACAAAGAACAATTAATCGAACTTGCCGTTGAGGCCAGAAGCCTTTCTTATTCACCCTACTCGCATTTTGCCGTCGGAGCTGCTTTGCTTTGCAAGGATGGTTCAGTTTATGTCGGCAGTAACATCGAAAACGCTTCTTATCCACTAAGTATGTGTGCTGAACGTAATGCCCTTTATGGAGCGTTTATGGATCACAAAAGCAAAGAAGATTTCGTGGCAATGGCTGTCGTCGGAGATACCGATACACCGATTACTCCTTGTGGAGCTTGCCGCCAAGTCATCAGCGAACTTTTTCCGATGGATGCTCCAATTTACATGGCTAACTTGCAAGGCGCCATTAAAGAGACGACGATTGCCGAACTTTTACCATTTGCCTTTGACGGAAGTGACTTATAGATGAAGTCAGGCTTTGTAGCAATTATCGGTCGTCCAAACGTCGGTAAATCGACGATTTTAAACGCTCTTGTCAATCGTAAAGTATCGATAGTCACGAATAAATCGCAAACGACAAGAGATAATACTAAAGGCATTTATGAAGATGAAGAAAGCCAAATTATTTTTGTCGACACGCCCGGAATTCATAAACCACATCACGAATTAGGCCGAATTATGAATCAAAGCGCCTTGTCCTCGACTTCTGGTGTTGAAGCGGTCGTTTTGGTCGTTGATGCTTCCAAATCATTTGGTGATGGTGATAAATTTCTCGTTTCTGAATTAAAAGTTGACTGCCCGTTAATTATTGTTATCAATAAAATTGATTTAGCCAAGATTGAACAAGTTCAAAGTCTAAAAGATCGTTACCAAGAGTTATATAGCAACGCAAAAATTATCGAGATGAGTGCCATTCGGCTTTTTAATGTCGATGGTTTATTAAAAGAAATCAAATCGCATCTTGAAGAAGGTCCGCGTTATTATCCGGTCGGTTCAATCAGCGATCGTGATGAACAATTCTTTATAAAAGAGTTAATTCGCGAACAAGTCTTAATGCAACTACGTGAGGAAGTGCCTCATCAAATTGCCGTCGCCATCGAAAAATTTCAGATAAAAAGTAAAGCGGTGGTCGTTGAAGCTTTAATTATCGTCGATAAGTCCTCACAAAAAGCCATTGTTATCGGCAAAGATGGCTCGCGGATCAAAGCACTTGGCATTAAAGCGCGAGAAGCGTTAGAAGAACGTTATAACAAGATGACGTATTTGCAACTTTATGTCGCGGTCAAAAAAGATTGGATGAACAATCCCCATCTCTTAAAAGAATACGGATATAAGTAATGGAAATTATCGGTGTTGTCACGCGTTTAACGCCGTTTAAAGAAAAAGACGCGATGATCAATGTCGTCGCCGAAAATAAAACCTATTCCTTTTTAGCGCGAGGGGTTTTGGGCATTTCCAGCAAAAACATGGCAAGTATTCAGCCATTCACCAAATCGCGTTTAATGCTTACCAAAGGTAAAGAAGGACTTAATCTTCAAACCGGAACAGTAATAGAATCCTATTCAAAGGCAAAAGAAGGGCTTCAGTGTCTAACAGCCTTATCTTTTATCGGCGAATTAACAAACAAGACGATTGAAAATGAAGAAGCTGTAAAAATATTTCCTTATTTAGATATGGCTCTAAGAAAAATCGATGAGGGTTTTCATCCTCTGACGATTGTTCTTTTATACTTTGCGGCGGTTTTAAAAGCAACCGGCTATGGACTTGAAGTCACAAAATGCGTTATTTCCAGTCAAAGAAGCGATATTACAGCGATTTCCTATCTAGACGGGGGATTTGTCGCGGGACCTTGCTTCGATGCCCTACGCCATCAAAAAAGAAATGAGCGACAACTAAAGATTCTTCGCCAAATCTTTTTAGCTAAACCCGAAGATTATGACCGCGTTACTTTTGAAAGCGGTGAATGCTTGGAAATCATTAAAGACCTGGCTATTTACATTCAAGATGTCGCTGGCGTCAAACTCAAGAGTATCTTTCTTTTAGAAAAAGCGGCATAGTTTTAATAAATACACTTATAATAGGTTGACAACGCGTCCACGAGAGCATACACTTGGGCGGCTTGCGAGATTTCGCGGAGGAAGACATATGAAATATGAATTTGACACGATCGTGAACCATTTAGTCACAAGCGGTTTTGTCTATCAAGGTTCGGAAATTTATGGTGGTCTATCAAATACTTGGGACTACGGACCGCTTGGTTCTGAGTTAAAAAACAATCTTAAAAGAGTATGGTGGAAGAAGTTCGTGCAAGAATCACCGACTAATGTCGGTATTGATGCTTCGATTCTTATGAATCCCCGCGTTTGGGAGGCGACTGGCCATGTTTCGGCTTTTAACGATCCTTTAATTGACTGTAAGAGTTGCCGGGCTAGACACCGGGCTGATGAATTAATTAGCAAGGCCCATCCCGAAATTAACGTTACCGGTTTATCAAACGAGGAAATGAACAACCTTATCACAGATAAAAAGATTCCTTGCCCTGTTTGCGGAAAATCCGATTTTACCGAAATTCGCCAATTCAATATGATGTTCAAAACGCATATCGGCGTGGTCGAAGATTCAAAATCTGTTGTCTATCTTCGCCCGGAGACAGCTCAAGGCATCTTTGTAAATTTTCGCAACATCCAAAGAACGACACGCCGCAAATTACCTTTAGGTATTTGTAATATCGGCAAGAGCTTCCGTAATGAGATTACTCCCGGGAACTTCATTTTTAGAACTCGCGAGTTTGAACAGGCCGAACTCGAATTCTTTTGCAAACCAGGCACTGACCTCGAATGGTTTGAATACTGGAAAAATTACAGTTTAAAATTTCTTAAAAGTTTAAATATTAATCAAGATAAACTCCGTTATCGCGATCACGATTCCAAAGAACTTGCTTTTTATTCAAAAGCAACATGTGATATTGAATATGAATTCCCGTTTGGTTGGGGAGAATTGCTCGGTATTGCCGACCGCACTGATTATGATTTGAAACGCCATATGGAACATAGTGGTGAGTCACTCGATTACCTCGACAGCGAAAGCGGTGAAAAGTACGTTCCATATTGTATCGAACCCTCTTTTGGCGTCGATCGCCTCATGCTGACGGTTATGTGCGATGCCTATGAAGAAGAACAACTTGAAAAAGATTCGCGGATTGTTATGAGACTCCATCCCGCTTTAGCACCCTATAAGGTCGCTATATTACCTTTAAGTAAACAGCTTAATGAAAAAGCTAAAGAAGTACTGACAATACTTAATAAGTATTTCTCTGTCACTTATGATGAAACAGGAAGTATCGGCAAGCGTTATCGTCGCCAGGATGCAATTGGCACACCATATGCCGTGACGGTTGACTTTGATACCACCGATGACCAAAGCGTTACAATACGAGATCGCGACACGATGAATCAAATCCGTCTGCCAATTAAGGAATTAGTTGGCTATTTCAGTGTTAAATTGTTCTATTAGTATTTATTTAGTATATTTTTAGTTTAGAAAGGAGGGACCATATATTATGATATATGAATCAAGTTTAGTTGATGATATTCTAAAACAGGCTGATATTGTCAATGTGATTTCAAGTTACATTAATGTGATTCAAAAAGGTCGCAATTATGTGGCTCTTTGTCCTTTCCATGACGACAAAAATCCTTCGATGATGATATCAAAAGAAAAACAAATCTTTAAATGCTTTGTCTGTGGCGCGGGCGGAAATGCGATTGGTTTTGTCGAAAAGTATGAGAAGATTCCTTTTCAGCAGGCTATTCGCAAAACGGCAGAAATTATCGGCTTTCAGGATATACGACTTGCAAAGCCACTTCACCAAATCCAGGTTGATGAAACACTTGCGCCATTGCAAGAATGTATCGAAGATTTAACAACTTATTATCAATTCGGCCTTTCGACTGAAGAAGGTTCAATGGCCCGTGGCTATTTAGGCACTCGCCACATTGATCAAGATCAGCAAGAGCGGTTTCGTCTAGGCTATGCCATTAAAGACGGTAAAGGAACCGTTTCTTATTTACAGCAAAAGGGTTATAGTCTTAAGACTATCGAAGGCATTGGCATCGCTTTAGCCAAAGGTGAAGGAACTTCTGACTCTAACGCTGGACGACTTATTTTTCCGATTCACGATGGTGACGGCAAAATAATCGGCTACAGCGCCCGTAAACTTTTTGATGATACTGAGGGACCGAAATACGTTAACTCACCTGAAACCAAGCTTTTCCATAAGAGTTCTATTTTGTACAATTTGCATAATGCAAAAATGACGACCAAGCACGACGGTTACATATATGTACTCGAAGGTTTCATGGATGTTTTTGCCCTCGATAAAATCGGAATTAAGTCGGCGATCGCCATTATGGGAACTGCTTTGACAAGAGACCAGGCATCTGTCTTGCGGCGCTTGAACGTTGAAATCCGTCTTTGTCTTGACGGTGATTCCGCTGGTCAGATGGCAATGATGCGCATTATGAGCGTCCTTGATAGCGCAGGCGTTAAATATCGCCTTGTTTCCGAGCCAGGAAACGAAAAGGACCCCGACGAGATATTGCAGACGGATGGTGAAGAAACTCTTCGCAAATATTTGAATACACTAGTTGATCCTTTCGAATTCGCCTTAAATTATTATCAACACACGAACCCTTTAGGTTCGCTCGAAGATCGCCAGAAGGTCGTTAATCACTTTTTGCCGATGCTCGTGCAAATCCCTAAAGGTATTGACCTTGATAATCGTATTTTTCGTCTTTCGAAAGTCACGCGTTTTGACGCGCAAGCTATTGCCAAATTCGTTGACGAAGCTCGCAGCCGCTCAAGTAGTGAAACTCCGCAAACAACTATTTTACCAGAGATGGAGTTTAAGCCCTTTAGAAAAGACTTAAGACGTTTGCAAAACGCGGAACGACAGCTTTTATACAGCATGTTTAAGGATAAAAATGCCGTTGACTTCTATGAGAAGAATGTTCAGTACTTCTATATAGAAGTATACCGTCATATCGCTCTTCATATCATCGATTATTTGTCGAAACACGAAGAGATTGACGTCTCGCTTCTTATCAATGAAATATCAATGAAGGAAACACCTAACAAAGATGAGATAATCGATGAGATAACGGGCTTATACGCCAAAAACATCTATCCCGATCCGACTGACAAAAGTCTTAATGAGATTCGCGATGTGATTAAAGAAGAAACACAAAACTTATACGAAAAAGAAGCCCTGAAAAAATCATTACTCGGCAAAACACCACGCGAGCAGGCTCGCATCATCGACGATTACAACCGTCGCAAAATGAAAAAAATCGGCAAATAGCCGAGGAGGAAAGAATATGGCCAAGAAGAAAGAAAACGTTGAAGTGACGGAAAAAGAAGTCAAGAAAATTAAATCAGCTAAAGTTACGACTAAGACAGAAAAAAGTAAAAAAAATGATGTCGAAGTTAAAAAGGCAACAAAAGCGAAAGCGAAAGAAACCAAAAAAGCAAAGAAAGCTATCGACGAAGAAGAAGATCCAATCGTTATCGTCGATGAAGATGAAGAAATTGAATCTCTAGAGACGATTAAGAAGAGAATTATCAAAACGTTCAAAGAACGTGGCTTTATTGACATGAGCGAGGTTCTCGATGAAACATCCCATCTCGATTTATCAGACCAGGATGTTGAGGATTTGATTGTGTTGTTCAAAAGCAAAGGGGTTGATGTTATTTCTGACATCGATGCCGAAGCGGAAATTGATGATGTACCCGCAGAAGAAATCGCTAAGGCTGCTTCGCTAACTGATGACGATCTAATTGACGATGACGCTGATGAAGAAGACGAAGAAGAAAAAGTCGAGGTTATCGATGATTTATCTAAAATCGCTACCGGCGAAGTCAAGGTTAACGACTCAGTAAAAATGTATCTAAAAGAAATTGGCCGGGTCGATTTACTACGTCCCGAAGAAGAGCCAATTCTCGCCAAGCGTATTTTAGAAGGTGACATGGCAGCCAAAAATGCATTAATTAACGCTAATTTACGTCTGGTTATTAACATCGCTAAGCATTACAGCCGTGGCAAAGCCATGGATTTCTTGGATTTAATTCAAGAAGGCAATCTCGGTTTGATGAAGGCGGTCGATAAATTTGACTATACGAAAGGCTTTAAGTTTTCAACTTATGCGACATGGTGGATTCGTCAATCGATAGCTCGCGCCATCGCCGATCAGGCGCGCACCATCCGTATTCCCGTTCATATGGTGGAAACAATTAATAAGATGAAGCGAGTCCAAAGACAACTCGTTCAGCGCTTCGGCCGCGAACCGACGGCTGAGGAAATTTCAACCGAACTCGAAGGCTATTTGTCACCTGAACGAATTCGCGAAATCCAAAGAATCGCCCTTGATCCTGTCTCTTTGGAATCACCAATTGGTGAAGAAGAAGATTCGCATCTCGGAGATTTTATTGAAGATAAAGAAGCAGAAACTCCTGTTGAATTCACGACTAAATCACTCTTAAAGGATGAATTATACGAAGTTATGAAAGACTTAACTGACCGTGAAGAGAGGGTTCTCCGCCTTCGCTATGGACTTGATGACAACCGTCCGCGGACGCTTGAAGAAGTCGGTCGCGAATTTGGCGTCACTCGTGAACGTATTCGTCAAATCGAAGCAAAAGCCATTCGCAAACTTCGTCACCCGACCAGGGCGAAAAGATTAGGAGACTTTCGTGATTCGCGATGATCAGAATAGGAAAACGGCTCAAAGCCATTGCCGAATTTATCGATAAATGCGCCGTCGTTGCCGATGTCGGTGCCGATCACGGTAAGTTACTCCTTCATTTAGCTAATCAAGGAGTGATAGCCAAAGGCTACGGCATCGAAAATAAGCCAGGACCTTTTCGTATTCTTAAAGATAATTTAGACCATCAAAGCGTTGCGGAATTATTGCCCGTTTTCCAAGACGGCATCACCAAGCTTGAAAATGATGTCGACACGATTGTTCTAGCCGGCATGGGTGGTGACACAATTGTTAATATTTTAAAGGACGGACTTTCGAACTTAAATAACGTTAATACCATTATTACTGACTCACATACGTCAATCGGAGAAGTCCGACGTTACATCATAGAACTCGGTTTTATCATTCAAGATGAAGTGCTTGTTGACGAAAACCGCAAGTATTATGAAATAATCAAGTTCATAAGAAGTGACAAGGAAGTTAATTATTCAGATTTTGAATATCGGCGTGGTCCGATTATTATCAAAAGTCCGGAATTTCGACAATACGCCAAAGTTCTTATTAAGAAAATTGATGTGATTTTGGCAAAAGATTTACCGCAACTAATGAAACAAATGTTAATTCAAGAAAGAGAGGCTTTGCTACCTTATGAGAACTAGAGCTCTACTTCGCAAACTAGCAACGCGCTTTCCCAAGCGCATCGCCGAACCTGGTGATTATGTTGGATTAATGACCGGAAAGTTTAAAGAAGAAACTAAACGCATCGTCGTCTGTCTTGATTTTGATGATGAAGTTATGCGCCGCATCGAAGCATTGGACGATAGCAAGGTTGATTTAATCTTGAGTCATCACCCGTTTCTTTTTGGAACTCGCTATAAAGTCTTTAAAAATGACGAATTGAAGAAAAAACTGACTGAAAAAGTTGATGCCCTCGGCATTCCTGTTTACAGCATGCACACAAACTTTGACAGGGGAAAAGACGGAATGAATGACGCTTTAGCGTCAGCCCTTAATCTTCTCGATGTCCGTCAACTTGAAAGCATGCCGATGGCTCGTGGCGGACGGTTGGCTCAAAAGATGCCAATTAAAGATTTCGCCAAACAAGCCGCGCGCTTGCTTAAGGTTCCTTATGGATTGCTAATTAATGGCGGAAAAGAAGAAATCGAAACAGTCGCCATTATCGGCGGAGGTGGAAGTTCCTATTATCAAAACGCGATGCTTGAAGGTTATGATCTCTACATAAGCGGTGACGCTCCTCATCATGTCCGACGCGATATTATTTTGCACAAGTACAATTATCTTGATTTGCCACACGAAATCGAAAGAATTTTCGTGGCGCAGATGAGTAAAATTCTTAAAGAAATTAATGGTGATCTAAATATCATCGCCATTAATCATGAGGAAACTCCGGAAGTTATTATAGCTTCTTAAGTAATTCGACAACGCGTTTCGTCGTTTCCAGCGGAGTCGAAGCTCCAGAAACAACGGCGACATAATTAAGACCAATAAGGTCTTTTTTATTTATTTCTTTTTCGTTTAAAATGCGAACTACGCGGGCGTTAGGATTATTTTTACGAGCCACATCGGCCAGTGAGGCGGTGTTACTGCTATTAGCGCCACCGATTACATAGATTAATTGTGTTTCTTTCGGTAGTTCGATTACAGCTTTTTGCCGCAAGCGGGTAGCATTACATATCTCGTTGGCGATACGAGCTTCTGGAAATCTTTTCATTATCGCGACATGAAGATTTACTAATTCAATTTGCGAAAGCGTCGTTTGGTTTATTACCAAAGGTGATTTATCAGTTACCTCTAACAAAGTAAAATCCTTAATATTTTCAATTAGAAGGACGTTTTCGCCGAGTGATTTGGCGGCATTAGCTTCCGGATGATTTCTCTTGCCGACATATATAATTTGGTGATTATTATTGAGTTCATCTTGAATAATTTGATGATTAATCATAACCATCGGGCAAGTTGCATCATAGACGATCATTGCTTTTTTTTGAGCAATTTCATCAAGATTTATTTCGTGGCCGTGAGCTGTAAAAATCACGATAGCTCTATCAGGAAGTTCATTAAGCAGTTGCGAGGGAGTTTTATGTTCATCGCGGACAGTCGTAATGCCTAAAGCGGTCAGTTCATGAATAACATCTTCATTATGAACGATGCTGCCTAAAACAAAAACCGGACCATCTTGATGTTTTTTCCGTACTTCTTTAACCAAATTTATCGCACGAATCACACCGGAACAATAACCATGGGGACGAGCAACAAAAACATTCATGTGTTTATAATAACACAAGGGCACATATTCCGTGTATAATTATCAAGGAGTAAAAATGAGCTTTAAATCTTTCAATTTAAGTGACCAAATGATTACTAGCCTTACCCATCAAGGCTATCTTTCACCTAGTTCGATTCAAACGCGCGTCATCCCCAAAGCTCTTAAGGGCGGTAACATCGTCGCCCAAAGCGAAACAGGAAGCGGTAAGACGCACGCTTTTTTAATTCCGATTATTGAAAATCTCTCGTTAAATGAAGATAAGTTACAAGCAATTATCATCGCTCCTACTCGCGAATTAGCTAAACAAACATATTCATTTATCGAGGCTTTCCAAAAAGACTATGCAAATTTACACGTCCGCCTTTTTACTGCCGGTAAAGAAACGGATCGCACCTTTCGCGAAGGAATGAGGACCCCTCACATAATCATCGGCACGCCCACCCGCATTAGAACGATGCTTGAAGAGAAGGCGCTTATCGACCTAAACTTTGTTAAAACAATAGTTTTAGATGAGGCTGATATGTTGATGGAGATGGGTTATTTTAGCGATATTGATGTTCTTTATCGCAAATTAAAACTCACCCCACAAATAATGGTCTTCTCGGCAACCATCGAGTTCAATCTTCGCAAGCGACTCGAAAAGTATGTCGGAGCAGATTTCGTCGTCGAGATGGACGATGTTAAAACCGCCAAATCAGTCACGCATTATGCCATCGATGTCAAGCACGGTGATCATCTCCAAGCTATTAAAGTTTTTATAAAGACATATAATCCATATTTACTTATCATTTTTGCCAGTCGCAAAGAGCAAGTATCAATAATTAGTTCTTTTCTCGTTGGTAATGGTTATGACAACATCATGCTTCATGGTGACATGAGTGCCCGCGAACGCAAAACAGCCTACAAGATGATTGAAGCAAACAAAAAGCGAATTATCGTCGCTAGTGACCTTGCGGCCCGTGGTCTTGATATCAAAGATGTTAGTGAAGTTCTGAATTACGATTTGCCAAAGGATTTGACTTACTATTTCCATCGAGCTGGCCGGACCGGGCGTTTCGGTGCCAAAGGCAAATGTTATTCCTTCTATAACGTTGACTCAAGTTCAAGAA
>JBAYBO010000017.1:0-22186 GCA_041669225.1 Bacilli bacterium
TCGACTAGGACTTCAAAAGAAGTAATGCGCCTTCTAGCTAAGTATATTTGTGATACATCTAATAATTTTTTAAAGAGATTAGAGGACGGTGAACCAAAATTAGTCGATGATATGTTGATTTATCTTATGCACAGTAATCAAAGAAAAGACAAAAGTCTTGTAAGCAAAGTGTGTAAATATTTAAATGAATGGAAGTATGGGAAAGATTCTTATACCATTAATGACTCTTTTATTAGAGGAGCATTACCATATTATTTGGCATATCATAAAATCGATAAATCATTATGGAAAAACAAGAAAATAGAAGAAATGTCCTATGCTGATTTTTTCAATCTATTTGATGAGTTGAAAAATGTATTTCCAGATCTCAATCGACATCAACTAGACCACTTAATCTGGTATTCATATAAAAACGATCCGGTTCGATATGAAATAATTAAAGCTTTGGCCTCAATAATTTAATTAATCAATTCATTCCTCAAAACAGAATTCAAATGTATAATTTTTTGATAATAATGGATAAAATAGATTCGAAAAGTTTTTATAATTGGAGATATATATGCAAGAAATATTAATCTATCTAGAAACAGAATACGCTGACTGGGAAATCAGTCATATTGGTCATCAAGTTAAATCATCAAAAAAATATGATATTAAGATAGTATCAAAGACAAAAGAACCATTGATTTCAATGTCTGGATTTAATATTATTCCTGACTATTCAGTCGATGATATTTTGTTTTCTGATATTAATCATTATTCGATGCTTATTTTAAGTGGCGGTATGTACTGGAGCAAAGGCAAATTTGTTAATGAAACTGCGGAAAGTTTAGTGAAGTTGTTCTTAATGAATAATAAACCGGTTGCTGCCATATGTGATGCTACAACATTTTTGGCATTTAACGGTTACTTAAATGATGTCGAACATACCGGAAACACCATCCAACACATTATCCGTCACTGCCCAAATTACAAGGGCCACAAACTATACCTCAATAAACAATCCGTATCTAGCAATCGTTTTATAACCGCGAATGGAACGGCGGGGTTAGAATTTACTCGCGAGATACTTAAGAAGTTAGAGATTGGTTCACCTCAAGAAATTGAAGCTTGGTATCAATTCCGTAAAAAGGGCATATACCACGATTAGTGGTCTATATAGCAAAAGGAGTACGTTCGCATGAAACTTGATGGTTTTGGTTTGTTAGTAAGCGATATGGCGGTGATGATTAGCTTTTATCGCGATGTTCTTGGTTTTGATATTAAAGAAGAAGAAAATACGAGCAATGTCTACTTAGTTAAAGATGGAACTCTCTTCTTACTATATAGAAGAAAAGATTTCGAAAAGATGACTAATCATCAATTTGACTATGTCAAAGGAGTTAATGGTCATTTCGAAATAGCTCTATATGTCGATACCTTCAAAGAAGTTGACCAAAGATATCAAGAGGTAGTGGCCAAAGGTGCAAAAGCAATTATGGCACCGACAACCGAACCTTGGGGACAAAGAACGTGCTATATCGCTGATCCCGAAGGAAACATGATTGAAATTGGCTCGTTTAATAGGCCATTTGAACGTAGTTAAGATATAATACTAAAAGTTAGGAGTTATCTTAGTTGGAAGAAATCGTAGAACCTAAGAAAATAGGCAATTCAAAAGCATTATTAATCGTTACAATCGTCATGACTTCTATTTTGGCTGTTTTAACTGGATTACTAATTTTTTTGTATCATCAAACGATATGGACCTTATCGTTAAACTTCAACTTCATATATTTTGTTTGGGTCTTACTTTTTGCCATTGTCACAGGCCTACTCATTTTTATCTTAAGCATTATCTTAGTAAAGAAATCATCTATAGATGATAAGCGAGTAATTATTCTACCCGCTATGGTAGTTTTCTTCGCTATCTTTTCGTTGTCGTTTGCAGTAATTGATAAAGGCGTATATAAGGCTCATTACACATTTAGCAAAGAGAAATGGGTAGTGGCCTCGAATGATGAACGAAGCGTCTATCTCGATTCGTTTTTAAAGATGTATGATTTAAATACGTTTAATGATCAACTAATCATCGAATATCTTGGCGAACCAGATAAAAAGGAAACGACTGATTTACTAACATATCCAATCCAATACGGTGGCAGCACATATTTTTATGATCTTGGTTTTCAGCGCGATTTTATCGATCCGAGCTTTCTTAAAATCAAGACAAATCCATTAGGCGATGTCGTTTGTTATCAAATTTCTTCAACTTGATTACTATTTTATAAGAGAATTTACGAAACAATGAATTGTTTTAATATACATTTTTGATGCTTGAATGATTATCTTTTCAAATGGAAGATGATTAGCGTTTGTCTCAATAATCCTTTCAATGCAAGGAAACTTTCCCCTAGCTTTATCTAAAGAAAGAGTTGTATTTCCAACAATAAGAATCAGCTTAATGTTTCTATTCTGACATCTTTTGGCGATACCGCGAATGACTTTACCGCTAAAAGATTGTTCATCCAGTCTTCCTTCTCCGGAAATAACATAGTCAGCGTCGCTAATAATGTTGTCAAAATCTATAAGATTTAGAATGGTTTCGATACCCGAGCGCAACGTTCCGTTGGCAAACGCTAAGATGCCCGCGCCTAGACCCCCGGCAGCGCCCGATCCCTTGCTATATGCAATATCTTTATGCAAATCCTTTTTGATGATTGTAGCGAGGTGTTCTAGTCCTTTATCTAATTCTACAACCATCTCTTTATTTGCCCCTTTTTGTGGTGCGTATACATTTGCCGCCCCACGAGGACCAAATAGCGGATTATTAACATCGCACATGCCAATGATTTGGACATCCTTTAAAAACTTATCGGTAGAAGAATTATCGATTCTTACGATATCTTTTAATGTTCCCCCTACGGGAATAAACTCTTCGCCTTTATTATTTAAGAACTTAGTACCTAAAGCCGAAAATAGACCACATCCTCCATCGTTAGTGGCGCTTCCGCCTAAGAAGATATAAATTTTTTTGCTTCCTTTATTAATTGCGTCTCGTACTTGTTGACCTAAACCATATGTGGTGGTCTTACTTGGATTTAAATCTTTAATTAAAGTCAGGCCTGCACAAGAGGCGGTTTCTAGATACGCATTGTTATCTTCATCAATGTAATACTGTGTTTCGATATCGTTAAAATAAGGGTCTTTGCTAACTAGCGATATATCGTGCCCCTTAAGCGAATAAGCAATTGCCTCGAGTGAACCTTCTCCGCCATCAGCGATGGGAAGATATTCAGCTTTAATTGATGGATACTTGACGAGTTCATCTTTAAAAAGATGGCAAATATCTAATGACGATAATGTCCCTTTAAACGAATCAGAAGCAATAACAATTTTCATCGTTACTATTTTATCGATAAATTGTGAACATTTACATATAAAGAAAAGTTTATGTATATAATTAATGTATCAATAATATTTCTTGTGGGGGATAACTATGCACAAAGTCAAAGCATTTTTCAACGAGATTTTACACTTCATTATAAGAGCCAAAAAACCATTAATTGTTTTAGGCTCTTTTTTACTGGCCACTCTTCTTTGCGTTGGCCTCGGCGATGGCATTCAAAAAGACTGGGGTCAAATTGATGTCACAAGTGGCATGATTAGCGCTCAAACCGTTGACAATGAAGATTATTCAATGGGCTATAAACTATATGTACCTAAGAGCGCAACGCCAGCCACACCAGCCCCAGCTGTCTTACTTTTGCACGGTTATCAAAATGATCATGAAACAAGTGCGGGCTTTGCTCTTGAATTCGCCAGACACGGCTATGTTGCTTTAGCGATTGATCAATTCGGTCATGGAGCAACAACAACTGGTATCGCCTCAAGAGGCTGGGTTAATCATAAAGTTGCAAATGTTAATTATGGTTGGGACTCTAGGGAAGATAAAACTTATTCCTTTGTCAGCGGACCTAATCGTTTTAAAATCATGATGAACTTTTCTAATACTGACTTTTTTATCGATAAATATTCAAAATCGATTGATCCTATCACGGGAGATGTATTAGCGAATGAAAACTACATTAAAGATGCATCGATGGGTGGGATTGCCGCATATACGTGGTTAGCCACGAAAGGCTTTGTCGATCAGACGAAGATGGCCGTGACTGGTCACTCGATGGGAACATGGGCTTCATGGTCGGTTTCCTCAGCGATGTGTGGGGCGGAACTTGATGGCGTTGATATCACGCCACGAGCGACGATTCTCCAAGCTGGAGAGATTTTTAAGACGATGAGAGACGCTAATGGAAGAATGGCTTATGACACCGATGAAGATAGTGTTGCCGATATATATTGGAACAATCCTTTATTACTATCAGCTAAATATGATGAATTTAATATGTTTAGAGATTACGAACTGCCACCGAATGGTGACTTAGCAATTCAAGGCGAACCATCTATTAACTTCTTAAATCCTGATGTTGGTGAAGATCCATCTTGGAATAAAACGTTCCACGAAGATTTTGCCTCAGGTACATCAGTTAGAAGAAATCTTTATAACACAAACCATCGTTTATTAACCCATAATCGTCAAGCCATAGCCGATAGCCTTGAATGGACAAGTTTGGCTAATGGCGTTGCTTTATCTTTAGATAAAAACAATCAAACATTCATAATCAAAGAATTTTTGGTCTTCATCGCGATGATTATGGCGATTGCTTCAGCCGTTACTTTTATTATGCTGTTTAAACATATTAAATGGTTTGCCCCAGTATTTGCCGGTATCGCGTATCGCCCCGAAAAAGAAAAGCGCGGTTGGAAGTGGTGGAGACCAGCCTTAATAACGATGGCGATATCTGCGCTTACTTATCCGTTTATGACCCAGTTAGGACACGGTTTATTTCCCCTTCCTGAGAAGGTGTTTTCAATGACGATTGGTAATGGATTCCTCGTGTGGTATTTAATTCTAATTCTTATCATGCTTGGCACCACTTTAATTCCGTGGTTTAGAAAGAAGAAAAAAGGGACACTTAATACCGATTTTGTCGATATGGGTTTGGCTCGCGATGATGAAGAGCATAAATATAAGTTTGATTGGGCCTTGCTTGCTAAATCCGCAATTGTTGTTTTTGCTGGTGTTTTGTGGATGTATTTACAAGTTGTGCTATCACAATCCATCTTCCAATTAGATTTCCGCTTTATCTGGCCGTTCTTTAAAATGTTTAACTTATCTCGCTTCTTACAATTCCTCGTCTATATTCCGTTTTTTGCTTTGTTCTTCATTCTTAATAATTCGAAGATTTTTGCTTCTAATCGGATTCCGGGAACAAATGAAAATGGCGTCAGAGCATTTGTCAAAGTGTGGTGGAAATATGCGTTATGTATGGTGGGTGGTATTCTCTTTATTATTCTACTAGAATACATCCCCTTCTTTGCCAACATTGGTCCAGGAGCAGATTTATTATTTAGTTCGACATTCGGTGGTCCATTTATGTCCTTACTAATTGTTTTTGCTCCTCAAATAGTTGTCTTCTCTCTCATTTGTACATATTTCTATAAGAAGACTGGCAATGTTTTTGTCGGGGCTTTGCTCGTTGCGATCCTTGCTTGCTGGATTGTTACCGGCGGAAGCGCGATGATGTATACTTTCTAATAGAAAAAGCCACTTATTATTAAGGCAATAAAAAAGAGCTCATTTCGGTGAGCTCTTCTACTATTCAGTTGGTACTTTTCGAATTCTTCGAAAAATAAACCAGAACATCGCTAAGATTTCAATTGGAACTAGCGCGATGAAAATATACCAAATATGGGGATATGTTTTAAATAGTGTTAGATAAACCGAAAGAGTTAAGCCAACCGAAAGAGAGGTGACAAAGGCAAACGATAAGCGGTTATTGCCCCAGAGTAAAGAGAAGACTAATAAGACGATTGAAGATAGCGGAATAGCATAAATAAATAGAAGCCATGTGTCATAGCCAATGCCTGGTTTAATTAAATTAGTTAAAACAAAGATGACGGTGGCAATGAGCCAAACAATACCGGCTGATAATATCGAAATTAGAATTCGCGACTTAATCGTTAAAGGCGTCCGTGGCTTACGGCCGACAGTTAAAAAATCATTTAAGGTAACACCAAAAAGAGTGGCGAGTTGCTGTAAAACATAAACTTCAGGAAGTGATTCAGCTCTTTCCCATTTGGAAACAGCCTTATCCGAATAGTTCATTTTTTCGGCGAGCTGAAGCTGCGTAAGACCCATTTTTTTACGATAATAAGTAATGTTGTCGGCGACAATTTTTTTAAATTTGTTTTCGTCCATACATTGTATTTTATCTTTTTTTTGTTAAAAAAGAAACGATTTAATCACTAGTTCTTCTCGGGGTAGAGTGGCGAATTTCGATTCTACCGGCGTAGACATATGTGTTTACTGACAAATATTGGATATCTAGTATATTGATAAACGAGATAACAAGGAGAAGATATCATGAAAATTGCCATATCTACCGAAACAACCGTTGATTTAACTAAAGAACTCTTAAAAGAATTTGATATTCATACCGTTCCCTTCACCATCGTGATGGGCGAAGAAGAAGTTGCTGACGGACAAATAAGTCCCGAAGAAATATTCAAATTTGTAACTCGCACCAAGTTGTTACCAAAAACAAGCGCTGTTAACGAATATCAATACGAAAAACACTTTCAGGATTTACTGCAGAGTTATGATGCTGTTATCCATATTTCATTATCGAGCGATTTAAGCCTTGCTTATACGAATGCCTCCAATGTCGCTAAGAAACTAAACAATGTTACAGTTATTGACTCACGTAGTCTATCAACCGGCATCGCCTTATTATGCGTCCACGCTCAAAAACTCGTTAGAGCGGGCGAAAGAGTGTCGAACATAATCAACTCCATCTTCGAAAGAATTCCTTTTGTCCAGGCTAGTTTTGCCCTGGAAAAGGTCGATTATCTATATAAGGGTGGAAGATGCTCTTTACTTTCCTTTATCGGAGCAAATATTTTAGGTATCAAGCCACAGATTATCGTTAAAGAAGGCAAGATGATTCCCGGTCGTAAATATCGCGGCAAGATGATGCGAGTTGTTAAGCAATATGTTGAAGATACTTTCCAATACTATAAAGATCCTGATTTAGATCAAGTATTCTTAACGTATACAACGGCAGAATTCGAAGTTTTGGAAATGGTTAAGACAATGCTTAAAGAACGTGGCTTCAAGCGTATTGATATTACTAGAGCGGGCGGAACAATCTCTTCGCATTGTGGCGAGAACTGCCTTGGTATTTTATATATCAATGACGGTGATCGTTAATTAGTTTAATAGTAATCAGAAATCAAAAAAGCTCCAGATGGAGCTTTTTTCATAGATAAGGTTTCTTATTTGCTGGGAGCGAAAGCCATTAAGCCTTCTAAAACACCACCAACTAAGAGCAGAACGCTCATGCCGATGACCGAACCACCGAGTTTGACACTTTCCGGATAGTTAGGATTAACTTGTCCAACGAGTGTCGGCATTAATAAGAAGATGATGCCGGCGGCGACAAAGAAGACGGCGATGACGGCCAAGAGAACTCTTTGTAACTTAAAAGGGATGAAAGCCGGAATAACTAGCAATGAACCAACCGCAAGCAACATAAAGGCAACGATAACAACGACTGATGGGAGGTTGCTGCCGTGTCCCCAGACGACTTGGTAGAAGTTACCGATGTTACTGGCAATACCGGTCCCGGTGTAGTTAGGAACATAAAGGGCAACGGCTGCG
Organism: Bacilli bacterium; assembly: GCA_041669225.1. Lineage (GTDB taxonomy): Bacteria > Bacillota_I > Bacilli_A > RFN20 > CAG-826 > UBA1424. The sequence goes on from JBAYBO010000017.1 coordinate 7,763, forward strand.
CCTAGGGGCCAAATGATACCGAGTAAGGCTAAGACGAGAATGTTAACGAATGGAATTAGTTTTTTCATATTCAAGACTCCGTTTCTAGAAAATACAAATAAATTGTATGCGAATTAATACTATACAAACAAGCGCTAATTTTCAATAGATTGTTATTTTTAATAAATAAAAGTGTTTATCTCAACTCCAATTGTTTCTAAATTGTCGCTTTGAATAATGTTTCTTTGTCCTTATAATAATATCGATACGAAAGGCACACATATGCATAGAATAAATAAAACTTTTTCCTCGCTCTTAGCCGTTTTTGCTCTTGCCTCATGCGCTGGAGGGACGGACACCTTTACTTATTTAGATTATCAAAAACAGGATTTGGACTATGTGGAAGATTTTCGCGTGCTGCAAATGACTGACATTCACTTTGGACTGGCGACTAATTTCGCGGAAGAATGGGTATATTTTGATAATCTAATCAGCGAAGCTAATCCTGACATGATGGTTTTGACGGGCGATATGTTTATGAACGCCTCGGTCGATGTTGTTAACAAGCTCTATGACTATATCGACAGCAAGGATATTCCCTGGACGGTAACATTCGGTAATCATGACCGCCAAGGCTTTTATACTCCGCAGTTTATTCAAGGTCAAAAAACCTATGATAAATATGATAACTGCCTTTACATTGACCCAAACGATAATATTAGCGGACACGGTAATCACTATGTCAACATCATGTCTGGGACGAACGTTGAGTGGCAAGTTATCATGCTTGATTCCGGTTCATATCATCTAAATGATGATGGCATGACTTATGATTATGACGTCATTCACGAAGATCAGATTGCTTGGTACGAAAACGTCATTAAAGAAACAAATATTGCTCAATACGCAGTCGACGACTTTGATTTGCTGACACCCACACAGGTCATTCCTTCAATCGCTTTCTTTCACATTCCCTTACTTGAATACGTCGATGCCTGGGAAGCCTGGGTTGCCTCGGGATTTGATGAGGCGATGGGAAGTGGTGTCTATGAAGACTCCGGCGTCTATCATGGCTATTATAATTCCGGTTTCTTTGCTAAAGCAAAAGAACTAGGTTCGACCCGTGGCATGTATGTCGGACACGACCATACGAATGACTATACGATTAATTATGAAGGCATCTATTTAAGTTATGGAGTTAAAACCGGAAGAGGTATTTACCATAACCCCGATATGATTGGTGGCCAGGTCATAACATTAGGAGATGACGGAACGGTCGGACTCGAACGTATTTTCGTCGCTTATGAGGAGTAAGAACATGAAAACAAAATCACTATTTCTCATTACTAACACTCTTCTATATTTCTTTGCTGGTATTTCCGCATTCTTCTTCATCATGGTTATCTTTACCGATGCCATTAACGATTTCAGAATGTTTTTTAACTATCTTCCCCTTTACATCACGTTAATTCTTCCTATCTATGCCTTGATTGCCGTTAATCGCATCGCTAAAGTTGATAGCGATAATTTAAAGCTAAGAAAGATAAAGATTCATGCCTTAATTCTAAGCGTGATAAGCGTTGTTGCTTTAGGGTATGGTTTGATTAACACATTCGTTTCCTTTGGTGGGAACTTCTTAGCGGGTGGTCCGTCTAAATATTTCCCCCTTTCTTTTTTGATTCTTAATCTTCTTTTTGTCCTGATTGGTGTCTATATTTTATTCGTTTTTAGAAACGAAAAATGTGTAGCTGAAACGAAAGTAAAAAGCGGAGTGTTAAAAGTTATGGCAGATGTTTTAAAACATCTATTCCTCCTTTTTGCTTTATATTTCTTAGGCACTTTCGCCTTTAGTTTTTATAGTTTTGACTTAAGTCTTAACCACATATGGGGAACGCTTCCTCTATATCTTTTGTTTGTCATCCCCTCATTAATCATCATCACTAACGAAATCATCAAAGCATGTGCCACTTTTGAAAAGCAAAAAAGCGCTCGCTTCATACTCGGTTTGTGCGGACTGGGACTAACACTCGTCCTTGGCGTCTGGATGTTTATCTATATGAACGCATATCCCAATTTCGTCGTCGAAGCAATGACAGCAAGTTTCGCCGTTGATTTTGCTATTTCTGCGAACCTCGGACCAGTTCTTAGTTTTGTAATTAGTCTTATTCCTGCTATTTATTTAATCGTCGGTTATTTAATTCCCAACTATATTCCAATTTACAAGAAAAGACAGAATAAGGGATAATTAGACCTTATCATCAACTATTTTCCACCATACTAATTACCGCTTAAATGGCGGTCTTTTATTAAAAATAACCTTCTTGCTTCTTTTTATATTTATTCATGCTATATTAGACCTGTTGCGCCCCAGAAGGAATGACCATGAAAAAAACAATAATAACAATTCTATCCACCTTTACTCTAATGTTAACTGCCGGAATGAGTGCTGCTTCTTTTTCAACCCAAGAAGTTTCGGCCACAACGGTACTCACGACGAGATCATCTGATCAGTATATTGCCAATTACTATTCAAGTATAAGTCAAAGTCAAACTGGAACAGCTCTCGCCTCGAGTCTTGAAAGTCTTTTAAAATCAGAAAGAAATAATTCTTTTTCTTATAATTCATTGCAAACATCGGCATTTCAATACACTGACGTCGATCCTTTACGTCCTAATGGCGGTTACATTGTTAGTTTTTATTCCGGAACTCCGGTCAACGGATATTCTGGCATGAATAAAGAACACACGTGGCCTGATTCGCATGGCGGGGGCAAAATTGATAATGATCCTCACGTCATTCGTCCGACCCTTACGAGCGAAAACTCTGCTCGCGGAAACCAGTACTTTGCCGCACCTCCGAATGCTGGTTGGGATCCAGCCTCTTTTGACAATCCCAAATATCGTGGCATCGCCGCTCGAATCATTTTTTATGGCGCGACCATCGGCAAAAGCGCAGGACTCATTCTTGAAGACGTCGGTCGCGGCCAGGCGAGCGGAACAGGAAATCGCATGGGTAAACTTGGTGATCTTTTGATATGGAACCTTCAATATCCTGTTGATCAAAGCGAAATTATTCGCAACGAAACGCTTGATATTTCCTTGAATTATAATCGTAATCCCTTTATTGATGACCCTTCATATGCCTGCCGGATTTGGGGCGGAACTAACGCTAATACGCAAAGTATATGTGCTGCTTCTGCGATTGCTCCAACAGCAATTAGTGTTTCACCATCTTCAGCCAGCGTTAATATTGATTCAACCGTAAATTTGTCAGTTAATGTAACGCCGAGTAACGCAAATTCAAGTGTAACTTGGTCGAGTAATAATACCAGTGTCGCAACCGTAAGCAATGGTGTCGTCACACCCGTCAATGTCGGACAAGCGATTATCACGGCACGTTCCACAGTAAATGCAAATATTTATAACACGGCGACAATAACGGTTACGAATGATCCAGTTCCGGTCACATCGATTAGTTTAAATAAACAAAGTGCAAATATTGTGCTTGGCAATTCAATGTCGCTGACAGCAAGTGTTTTACCAAACAATGCCTCAAATAAAAATATTACTTGGTCAACGACTAATTCCAGTGTCGCCAGTGTGACGCAGCAAGGACTTGTAAGCGCCAATAATATTGGAAGCGCGACGATTATTGCCGAAACCCTTGACGGTGGGTATAAGGCTCAGGCAGTTATCTCCGTGACTCAAGAGCCGGAAACAACCTCGATTCGTGGATTATTTCATAATGACAATAATACGAATAGTGGTGGTGAAGGTGGCGTTAATGCCACAAACATGAACCATGGACTAGCAACATCCAACGCTTTAGGTTTTGGCGGAACCGAAGTTATTAGTAGCCTTGTAAGCGCGACTCAGGGGTATTTCCCGCGTAGCGGTGGTTTAGCTTTGGGCTCCTCGAGTAATTCCGGCTCGCTTACGATTAACCTCAATAATAGCTATCATGCCTTAAAAGTCGAAGCGTACTTTAACAATGCCGGTAAAGGCAATACAGTATCGAGCATAACTGGTTCGACTGCAGTCATCTCTTCGATAAATGGAACAGCGGGGACAGCTTATTCTAATCCGACTGATGCCACACCTTATGTTGTTGAATTTGTTGAGCCTACCAGTTCGATTACTATCACGACAAGCGCGCGTGTCGCTCTTGTAGAATTAGTTGTCTATTACGGAAGCGAAAGCACGAGTTTAAGCGATGCTTTTGCCTGGGCTGATGCTTTTCTTGCTAATACTGATTCGGCTTGTCTTAATCAAACTAAAGCCGCTTTTGAGGCAGTTTGGCCATCCTTGACCAATAGTTATAATGCATTAAGCGAAGATGCGAAGATAATTATTACTGGAAGTGTAGCGTATGATCAAGGAAACGCCATCGAAGAAAGCTTGGCGCGTTATCGTCAAATCGTCAGCAAATATCAGATGAGTAATTTCCTTAGCATCAGCGGTCTTTCATCGACCAACAATTCAATCTATGCAAATAACAATTCTGGTTTCGTCATTTTGATTGTAATCGTTAACGTTATCGCCATTTCTACATTGGTGTTTTTTATCAAAAAGGGTAGAAGAAATAAATATTACAATTAGTCATAATCAACATCCATAATGATTGATCAATTATCGATCTTATTGATAAGCGTGTAAATATCTTGCAATAATTTTTCTCTCGCATTATTATTGACTACGCGAACAGAATCGTGTTCGTATCCGGGTTCTCCCGGAACAACTCTTAAGCAAAAGAGTGGCCGCAAGACCACTCTTTGTCTTCTTAAAGGAGGTAGCTATGGCCGTTAAAGATGTCGTCACAAGTCTAATTGAACCCCAGCTAAAGATTGTTGGTTATAATTTAGCCAGCGTCTCTTTCCGTAAGGAAGGAAGCAATTATGTCCTGCGCGTGGTCATCGATAAAGATGGACCGGTGAGCATGGATGATATCGTCCGCGCTGGTGATTTGATTAGTCCGTTACTTGACGAAGCCGATCCGATTAAAACATCATACATGCTTGATGTCACCTCGCTTGGTGCTGAAAAACCGCTTCAACTTGAGAGCCTAGAGCGTTACGTCAATGAACGCGTTTATCTCGGCCTTCATGAAGCCCTCGACAAAAAGAATGCCCTCGAAGGTGTTCTATTAAGCGTTAGCAAAGAAGACGTTACCATTAAATTAGACAACAAAAAGAAAGGAAACTTGACAATTAAACGCGACTTAATCGCTAATGCGCGTTTAGCCATCAAATTTTAGGAGAAAGACATTATGATTAACGCAGCTCAATTTTTTGAAGCCCTCGACCAATTAGAAGTCCAAAAAGGCATTTCTAAGGAAAGCATTTTAACCGCTTTACGCGAAGCAATGAAAAAGGCCTTGGTCAAACAACTCGGCGGTGGTGATGACGCCGTTATCGATGTCATCATCGATGAAGAAACCGCCAAGATCGAAATGTACATCGTTAAGAAAGTCGTCGAAGAAGTCGAAGACGACTATTTGGAAATCAGTCTTAACGAAGCACACAAATTCGATAAGAAATACAATGTCGGCGATGATTACAAAATCTACGTCAACATTCAGGATCTAAGCAAGCTATTCGCGATGACCGTTAAATCGGTTTTGCACCAAAAACTCGCCGAAGCCGAAAAAGCCGCTCTTTATGTCACTTATAAAGACAAGATTGGCGAGATGATTACCGGTGTTGTCGAAAAAGCCGACGAACGCTCTGTCATCGTTAATATCGGACGGACATCAGTCTATCTAAGCAACCGTGAATTAATCGGCGAGGAAACATTTAATCTTGGCGACACAATTCGCTTATACGTCTCTGACGTTTCTTCAAACGAAAAAGGTGCTCAAATCGTCGTCACCAGAAGTGATGCTGGATTTTTAAGACGTATCTTCGAAGAAGAAATTCACGAAATTTATGATGGTACCGTCATTATTAAAGATATCGCCCGTGAAGCCGGCACCCGTAGTAAAGTCGCCGTCTTTAGTCATGATCCAAACGTTGATCCCACCGGGGCCTGTATTGGCATGGATGGCATCCGCGTTAAGAAAATCTTAGGCCAATTAGGCAACGCCCGCGATAAGGAAAAGATTGATATTATTCAATATCACGAAGATCCGGCTCTTTATATCGTCGAAGCCTTACGTCCGGCGACCGTCGTTGGCGTTCAACTCGATAAAGAAGAACATTCAGCTATTGCTGTTGTTAAAGACGAGCAGCTATCCTTAGCCATCGGCCGTAAAGGCGCGAATGCCCGTTTAGCTAATAAATTAACGGGTTGGAAGATCGATATTAAGGAAGAAGCAATCGCCAAAGAAATGGCCATTGAATACTTAAATGTTGAAGAATTACATCAAAGACACGCTGATCAACTCAAAGCCGAAGCATATCAACGCTATATCGATTCGATTAAGCCGACACCGAAAGATGTCGTTGTTGAAAAGCCAGTAGCGACCGAAGTGTCAAGCGCGCCTGTGAGCGAAGAAATACCAGTCGTTCAAGAAACTTCCGCCCCAGTTGTCGAAGAGATAAAAGCAGTGGAAGAACCAGTCAAGGTTACCAATATTAAGATTACGACTGATCTTGAAACTTTAGAGCGCGAACTCGAAAATCAAAAAGAGAGAAATAAAGTTAAGCCAGTCAGAACAAAAAGACCACGGAAGATTTCCGATGACGAAGTCAAGAGCGAAGAAAAAGACGAAAAACCATATGTTGCTCCTGACGCCGATAACAAACCATACATGCAAATTTATTCCGAAGAAGAATTGGCTGAACTTGAAAAAGAGGCCGATAAGCGTCCTGATGATGCCGTCGAAGAAGAAATTGATTACGATGAATACGATGCCTATTACGATGATGAGGAATAATCTTTATTAACCGACCAAAAAAAGAAAGGATGTGATGCGAATGAAAAAGATTCCGATGCGCCGCTGTTTGGCCACAAATCAAATGCTTCCGAAAAAGGAACTACTTCGCATCGTCAAAACACCGACGGGCGAAGTTGTCATCGACTTGACTGGAAAAGTTAATGGTCATGGTGCTTATCTAAGAAAAGATCCCGACGTATTCGCTCTAGCGAAGCGCCGCCGTCTTCTCGATAAGGCGCTTGACGCTGCCGTCGCTGATGAAGTTTACGATTCGCTTAACAAATACTTATGAATAATCGCATAAACGGTTATTTAGGTCTCGCTAACCGCGCTGGTAAAGCACTGGTTGGCGAAGCTATTACAAAAGTCTGGGTCAAACGCAAAATATATTTATTGATTATGGCCGAAGACGCTGTGAGCAAGACGCAGGAAAAACTTGCTAAAATCGCTCGCGAGCAAAATATCACGATTATTTACGCCTTCAGCAAGGCCGAACTCGGCCATGCCTTAGGCTTTGATGAGGTGTCAACTGTCGCTATTAGCGATAAGGGACTCGCCTCAGCAATCATTAGTGTCATAAAGGAGGATAACAAATGAGAAAAGATAACAAGAAACGTACACGGGTGGCTAACATTCCCGATAGTAATGCGCCGAAAAAAGGTGAAAGCGCCCAAGTTAATAAGGGTGTCTTTGTCTATAATAAGTGCATGTCCGTCGGCGATCTCGCCAAGCAGTTGGAAGTTAGTTCCTCCGACATAATTAAATATTTATTTTTAAACGGTAAAGTTATTACGATTAATCAAACGTTAGACGATGAAGCAATTGGAACCATCTGTTTGCAGTTCGGTTTTGATTTCCGTAAGGAAAAAGAAGTGAGTGCTGAAAATTTCGAAGAACTTGAAATCGTCGACGATCCGAAAGATTTAAAGCCTCGTCCACCAGTTGTAACAATTATGGGTCACGTCGACCACGGCAAAACAACCTTAATTGACGCGATTCGTTCTTCACACGTTGTTGACACCGAAGTCGGCGGTATTTCGCAAGCTATCGGTGCTTATCAAAAAGATATTAAAGGACAGAAGATTACTTTTATCGACACACCAGGGCACGAAGCCTTTACAGCCATGCGTTCACGCGGGGCCTCGATTACCGACATTGTCGTTTTAGTCGTTGCTGCCGATGATGGCGTCATGCCACAAACCAAAGAAGCGATTAATCATGCCCGGGCTGCAGATGTGCCGATTATTGTCGCTATCAATAAAATTGATAAACCAGGAGCTGATCCAAAGCGTGTTCGTAATGATCTCGTTGCTTATGACATCGTACCCGAAGAATTTGGCGGAGAAAATATCTTTGTGGAAATATCCGCGAAAAAAGGTGTTGGTATCGAAACTTTATTAGAAAATATTATTCTCGTCGCCGAAATGCAAGAACTGAAGGCCAACCCAAGACGTTATGCTCTGGGCACGGTCATCGAAGCCAATCTTGATAAGGGCGAAGGTCCAAAAGCTACTTTACTCGTGCAAAATGGAACGCTCAATTTTCAAGACTATGTCGTTGTTGGTTCCGCCTATGGAAAAATTCGGAGAATGGCTAACGAGCATAAAAAGATTTTAAAATCGGCCGGACCATCAACTCCAGTCAGTGTTATCGGTTTAAGTGAAGTACCAAATGCCGGTGATCACTTCATGGCTTTTCCAAATGAAAAGCAAGCTCGGGAAATTGCCAGCAAACGCCGTCTTGTTAAAGAAACAGAAGGCCGCGGTGGTAGTTCAGCTGCATCGCTTGATGATTTATTTAACCGAATTCACGAAGGCGAAGTCGAAAACATTAACGTGATTATTAAAGCCGACACGACTGGTTCAGCCGAAGCAATTAAAGGTGCTTTGGAAAAACTTGAAACCGAAGGCGTCAAAGTTAATATTATCGGAGCGACTGCCGGAGCCATCACTGAAAGTGATATTCTCTTAGCCAGTGCATCGCATGCAATTGTATATGGCTTTAATGTCCGTCCCAATGCTTTAGTAAAAGCTAAGGCTGACGAAGAAAGCGTCGAAATTCGTTTACATCGGATTATTTATGCTTTAATCGAAGAGATGGAAGCGGCGATGCGTGGTATGTTAAAAATTCAAATGGTCGAAAAGATTACTGGAACCGCCGAAGTTCGCGTGATTTATAAAGCATCCAAGCTCGGCACGATTGCCGGTTCTTATGTCACTAGCGGAACACTTAAAAACGGCCAAGATGTTCGTTTAATTCGCGATGGAGTCGTCGTCTATGAAGGTAAAATATCTTCAATGAAACGTTATAAAGAAGATATCAAAATCGCTCGTGAAGGATTTGAATGTGGAATCGTTTTAGAAGACTTCAACGATCAAAAAGAACAAGATATTGTCGAAGCCTTTGAAATGGTGGAGAAAAAATAACATGGCAAAGCGCACGGAAAGAATTCAAAGCATCATTGCCAAAAATATTTCGGAAATTTTGCAATTTGAAGTCAAAAACAAGGGCGTCGGTCTCGTCTCCGTTAGCGAGGTTCGCGTTTCAAGTGACTTTTCTTATGCGAAAGTGTATGTTAGTTTTATTGGGGCCAAACACCCAAGCGTGAATCTCGAAGCGTTAAATGCTGCGAAAGGATTTGTCCGCAGTTCGCTTGCTTCGAAACTCGACATTCGCAAAGTTCCTGAATTGACGTTCATCTATGATGACACATTCGAAAAACAAGAGCGAATGGATAGAATTCTGAAACAAGAAGAAGAAGCACTTAATAAATTAAAGGGGAAATAAACTATGACAAACGGTGACATCGTCGTCCAGACGAAAGGTCTCACAAAACGTTATGGGAGCACATTAGCTCTCAATAATGTAAACATTACCGTACGACGCGGAGAAATCTATGGTTTTGTCGGTCGTAACGGGGCAGGAAAGACGACATTGATTCGCGTATTAACTGGCATCGCCAATCCGACCGCCGGATCGTTTATGCTTTTAGGGGCGGAAACGAAAGCCGAACAAAAAGAAGCCCGTCAGCATCTCGCGGCGATGGTGGAAACGCCAGCCCTATACATGAACATGACCGCGCATGATAATCTACGTACGACTTTGATTCTTAAAGGAATTAAAGATGAATCATTAATTGTATCAAGACTAGAAGAAGTTGGCTTAGAAGACGTTATTTATTCAAGCAAAAAAGCCAAGGATTTTTCTTTGGGTATGAAACAAAGACTTGGCATTGCCATGTCCTTGCTTGGAGATCCCGAACTTTTAATTCTTGATGAGCCAACCAATGGTCTTGATCCCGAAGGAATTCGGGAAATGCGCGAATTGCTTGTTAATATTAACAAGACGAGAAATATCACGATGATTATCTCTAGTCATATTCTTGGCGAGTTATCCAAATTAGCGACAACTTTCGGCTTCATTGATAAAGGTAAAATTATCAACGAGATTTCGTCAGAAGATTTGTTTAATAAAGTAAGCAAATCCGTCGTCATCAAAACCGATGACAACATTAAAGCTTTACAAATTATCAATGAAAAATATCCCGGTAAAGTTAGCAAAGACGATAATGGCTCACTTCACATCGTCGGTGTCGATAATTCAAGCGAGATTGTTAAACTGCTCGTTCAGTCCGACATCAATGTCTTGAACTTCCGCGAACAAGAAAATGGCCTTGAAGATTACTTCATTGAATTAATTGGAGGAAATCACCGTGGCTAAACTATTAAAACTTCAATTATTCCGTGCCTTAAAAGATAAAGGCACGATTGTCTTTATGATTATCACCCTTGTTCTCGGCGTTTTTTCAATGCTTTTTAACTTCCTGTTGGCTAATAGCCTCGGCCAGGGCAATATTGGTTTACTTGGCAATCTATTCGACACGAATGTCTTAATTAATTCGTCCTTCTCTTTATCAAGCACTCCGATGGTTTTGCTTATCATCATGGGCGTTGTCTTGCTTTATAAAGAATCAGGCTGGGGCACAATCCGTAATCAGGTCGTGGCTGGCTATTCGAAGATACAAGTATACTTTGCGAACTTCTTAGCTATGCTAATAGTTTTGTTTACGATTTTGTTTACGTACCAATTAATGACTTTAGGTCTTGGCTATGTGTTTGGTTTTGAACTCGGCATTGCTAATGCGGCGGAGTTTTGGGCCTTTTTAAGAAGCTATAGTTTAAACCTTCTTATCTTCATTACTGAAGTCGCCTTTATGACTTTTATTTCATTAATGTTTCAAAACATCATCGCCCCGGTTTTCTTGGTTGTTATCGTCCCAATTTTTGTCGGCGCGATTTTACAAACAGTTGTTCCGATTGTTGTCATAATGAACGAGGCGAGGGCTCCAGAAATTATCGCCGCTTTTGAATATGTTATTTGGTATCAAAATACAGCTTTAACGATAAGCGGCTTCAGCTACGAAATAACTAGTGGCGTTGGTGGCTTGCTTGGCGCGACGCTTTATGACACCGGTTCTTTGGCTTTCATTCTTAAAACTATTGGCACGAGCATCGCCTTGAATGGTATTTTCCTTGGTCTAGGAAGTTATATGTTCTCGCGAAAAGATCTTAAGTAGATTACTTATTGCGTTTTATAATCATCATATAGTGGGGGATATTAGCATCTAGATACTCGTCTCCCACTTTTTTAAACCCTAGTTTTTCATAAAAGCCAAGGGCTTGAATTTGCGCACCTAACGTAAAGGTCAGAGGATTCGTTTTGCTAAGAAGCATGTTCATTAGAAACGCTAAGGCTTTTTGGGTATAGCCAAATCCTCGATGCTTTTTTAAAGTGGCAATTCGCGAAAGATGAACGACGTGTGTTTCTTCAAAGTCATAACGAATCGTACCAATCGCTTCATCGTCCTTATAAATAAGGATGTGATTTTTTCCTTCATCACTTCCGTCAAATTCATCTTGGGGTGGGACGTTTTGCTCGATTAAAAATACATCAGTGCGAATCTTGGCCATTATCAAAGTGTCTTGTTTAGTTAAGACAGGTTTTAACGATAAGTTAGTGCCTTCGATTCGATAAGATGTTTCTTTACCCCATATGTCCTCTTGTTCAAAGTTATAAAGCATCGTTAAGAAATTATCTTTAGCGTCGGGATATTGCTTATAAATTTTTGTTAGTAGGTCTTTAACATCTTGTCTGGTTGTAAAGCCATCACTTGGACACGGACTTTTCATGACCGGCATCTTTTCTTCCTTAGCGGCCCGGGTAATATCTGATTCACGAGTTAAAATTAATGGTCGAATAAAATCGACATCAGCTTTAGCTAGATGCATTTTGGGCGAAAAGGTGGCGACTCTTCCGCCATAAATTTCGTTCATAAAGAGCGTCTCGATGGCGTCTTCGGCGTGGTGGGCAAAGGCAACTTTTTGATAGCCTAAATCTTTGGCAACTTTATTAATTGCCGCCTTCTTCATTCGTGAGCAAATTGAACATGGAAGATGGGCGCCTTCCTTGGTGTGTTTTTGAAGAATCGGATAGACGGTTTTTGAATCGGCAATATGTAATTCTAAGCCCAGAGACTGAACAAATTTCGCTACTTCATTAGGATTAAAATTTGGAAATCCCAAGTCCAGCATGACCGGCTTTATTTCAAAGTCGCATTGGGCGAATTTGCGATATAGATTTAAGGCATACAATAGGACGAGAGAATCTTTGCCTCCCGATACTCCGACGACGATTTTATCACCTTGAGAAATCAGCGAAAAAAGCAGATCGGCATTGCGTAAGGAAGCTAAGACTTTTCTAATCGCGCGCATTTCTTTCCCCTAACTAATCAAGTTAGATTATAATGTTTAGGATGGAAAGTGTGAAACAAAATAGCGGAATAATATTAATTGATAAAACAATTGGTCCAACTTCCCGTCAAGTCGTTAACGGTGTAACCAAGCAATTGATGAGCAAGAAAGTCGGCCATGTCGGAACACTTGATCCTTTTGCTTCGGGCTTATTAATCCTTACTGTTAATCAGGCGACAAAAATTGGGGCTTATCTTGAGGCACTTGATAAGACTTATATTGCCAAAATAAAGCTCGGAGAAAAAACCGACACCGGCGACTTAACTGGCAAAGTAATCGAGAGCAAAGAAACATTAGAAAGCCTTGATTTAGCAAAAATTAATGACGTTTTAGCATTATTTTTAGGAAAAAGAACGCAAATTCCGCCAATGTATAGTGCGCTTAAACGTGACGGCAAACCCCTTTATAAATACGCTCGCGAAGGCATTGAACTAGAACGCCTTCCCCGCGATATTGAAATATTTGAAATCCAACTTTTGAGCTTTGGAAATAATGTTATCGAGTTTTCAACACGAGTTAGTAAGGGCACATATCTAAGAACACTTGCTGAAGAAATTGCGGTGGAACTCGGTAGTGTTGGCCATCTTATTTTCTTACGTCGAACCGCTATCGGTGATTTTAAAATCTCAGATGCGAATAAGTTAGAGGATGTCACCTTTGAAGCGCTAATTCCAATTCGCCAAGCCTTGTCGCATATGCCCTTTTTAGAAATTGATGGACAGAGTGTCGTTGATGTCAAAAATGGCAAGCCACTGAATCTTGATAAAACCGAACATTTAATCCTACTTATAAATCAAGAAAATGCAATCGCAATATATGAAAAACGCGATGATGGTTTATACTATTCTCGAAGAGGTTTATTTTAAGTGAAAACAATCCTGCTCAATCTTGAAAATATTACTCCGTTTAAAAATCCTATCAGCATTTGATTAGGCACTTTTGATGGTGTTCATATCGGCCATCAAAAAGTAATTATGAAAGCCGTGCTTGATAGTCCTGGAGAAGTAGCTGTTTTGACTTTTGACACCCCACTAGGAAACGTGATTGACGGACGAAAATCTAAACAGGTTTTAACTTCTGTCAGCGATCGCTTTCGAGTTATTCATCGCCTTGGAGCAACATATCTTCTAGTCGTTCATCTAGACAGCGAATTGCTTAAGATGACGGCCGAAGATTTTATTGTCAAAGTATTGAAGAAATTAAACGTTGAAAAAGTGTTTGCCGGCGAAGATTATCGCTTTGGTTATAACCAAAGCGGCGACATCAATTTATTGAGAAAACATTTTGAGGTGACGAGCCTTCCGCTTGTTGATGTTGAACATATCAAAGTTTCGACTAGTCATATCATTAGCTTGTTGAAACAAGGCAAGGTGACAAAGGCCAATGAATTACTCGGCCGTAATTATCAGATGCATGGCACGGTTAGTGAGGGGCTTCATAACGGCAAGACGATTGGTTTTCCAACCGCGAACCTTAAATTGAGTGCGCCTTACGTCATACCGAAGTTTGGTGTCTATAAAACCATTTGTTACATCGATGGTTTTCCGCATCTTTCACTTACCAACGTCGGAATACATCCGACAATTCAGCAACTTGATATACCCTCAATTGAAGTTCATATTCCCCACTATGATGGTAACGATTATGGCAAGACAATGTATTTGGAATTTATTAGTTTTTTGCGATCGGAAAAACACTTTGTCACTCTTGATGAATTAAGAGCCCAAATCGCTCAAGATATCATCGCGATTAAGCCCTAAA
>JBAYBO010000018.1:0-21015 GCA_041669225.1 Bacilli bacterium
ACCAAGCTACGCTACATCCCGACACTGGCGCGCCCGACAGGAGTCGAACCCGTAACCTTTAGATCCGTAGTCTAACGCTCTATCCAGTTGAGCTACGGGCGCGTGTCCGCCAAAATGGCGGCTCATATAATATAAACCAAGCGGTTCGTATTATACAAGTAAGAAATAATTGGAGGTTCCTATCGGAGTTGAACCGACGCTCATTGAGTTGCAGTCAATTGCCTTACCACTTGGCTAAGGAACCAGCGCAAGTAATTATAGCAAATGGCATTTGAACCTTCAATAAGTAATAAATTACTTCAAAAAAACGTTATCGACGAGACGACGAGGATTGTTGACGACGGGCACTGCGATTCTTTTTCGTTAAGTTCTTACGATAGATGAAGAAACCACCAAAGCCAATCGCCGCCAAGGCGCCGACGACGATTAAGATAATCGCCCAGCCTGGTAAACTGCTAGCTTTAAACTCTTCCCACATTGCTAAAACATAAGCATTGTTGTCACCAAAGTCGCGCATGATCGAAAGGCGTGGAATCATGTCGGCTTCAGGATATTGGGCGTAAAGCTGACGACCGACACTTTCTTCTTCAATATAAATGACGGCATCAGTTGTGACCGTGTCGCCAAAGAAATAACTTAAATCATAAGCAACATAAGTATCCGTGATTTCATTTGCTAATTTCCAGTCTTCAATCGGGGTTTCCCATTCGTCTTCACGGACGTCGTACCACTCATGGACGAGGGCGTTGATATCTTCACCGCCGATAAAAGGGCTATAACCAATGTAATCCATATTTTGTGCGGCGTTAACAGGATCAGAAACAAAATTTAGAAATTTTTGCGCTAACTCTTTATTTAAAGAGTCACTTTTGGGCATAACCCAACAATCAAACCAAATGTTTCCGCCGGTTTCAGGCATGCTGTAATATAATTCAGTATCGATTTCTTCTTCGGCTTGGTCCATCGCATAGACGGCATCACCGCTCCAAGCGAGGTTAATACCGATTTTACCGGTGACAATATCTTGCTTTCCCGAATCGTTTTCAAAACCATAAATGTTTTCTTTTAGTTTTAATAATTCTTCTTTAACAGCAGCGACTGTATCTTTGTCGGAACGGTTGAAAATATCGGTTAACTGCGCATTGTAAGTAACAGGATTATATTCAGGTTTCGTATTATCAAGATATAAATCTTGCAAATCGCGAATTTCTTCGTCAAAAACCCTCATGATGCCAACCGAATACGTATCGCGCATCGAGTCTTTAACCGAGATGGTGTCTTTGTAGTCGGCATTCCATAATGAATTCCAGTCTTCCATATCGCCAATCACATCATCAGCGGCTAATCCGCGTTGTTCAAACGTTGGATAGGCTGGATTATATAAAATACCAAATGTCCCCCACATATAGCCGACGGCAAATTCTGAGACAGAATGCGTTACATCGGAAGTTTTATTGGTCGCTTCGAGATTCTCAAAAATACCTTTTAAATACGGTGAGGCATATTCATCGTAATTGGCTACATTAGTCGCGACATCATCAAGCGGTTCGAGCATGTCATTAACAATCATCTTTTGAATCATGTAGTCACTAGGACAAACGAGATCATAAACGGATTTACCAGTTTGCAAAGAGTTCAGCATCGTTTCGTTCGTATCAAATGTATCGTAGACGACTTCGACGTTGACTCCTTCGCTTTCAAAAATAAAATCTTCAAACTGTTCGATAAGGTCTTTGGCATCATAGCCGTTTTCTGGGTCATTTAAATAAATGTAGTCTTCCCAGTTTAAGATGCGGAGAACTTGATTTCCACCCTCATGTGGCTGGCCACTGCAGGATGCGAGCAAAAGCGCTGAGAAAAGAACGGCCGACGTGCTAGTAAATGTCTTCTTAAAATTCATGGTTTTCCCTCCCCTTGCGAATTTTCTTCACATTTTTAGTTTTATTACGGTACAAAGTAATACCGATAACAACAAGTAAAACGACAATAAATATAATCAATGTCAAAGCCCGCATTTCTGGAGGAATCGGACCCCGCTTTATTTTAGCTTGGACAAGGGTTGAAAGAGTCTCAATCGTTCCTTCTCCATTGAGGAGTCCCGTGCCTCTAGTGAAGGCCGTGATGATAAAATCATCAAGTGATAAAGTTAACGAAAGAAGAAAGCCGGAAAGAATACCAGGCATAATCTGCGGGATAATAACTTTCCATAACGCTTTTTGCGGAGTGGCTCCCAAATCGAGGGCAGCTTCATATAGATGAGGATCAAGTTGCATCAATTTCGGACGAACCGATATGTAAACGAAAGGAATTGACAAGACGACATGTCCGATAAGTAGCGTCCAAAAGCCAAAGATTGATTGACCGCGGAAAATTACACTACCAATAAAAACAAACAAGACCGTCAAAGACAAAGCCATGACGATTTCAGCGTTTACAATCGGTATTTGCGTGACACCCTCATATATTTTTTGAGCCCGTTTGCGGCTATAAAAAGCACCAATTGCTCCGGATGTACCAAGAAGAGTTGAAATAACTGCGCTTATGAAGGCAATAATTAACGTATTGCCAAGGGCGACCATTATTTCTTCGCTTTGAAAGAGGCGAGCATATAAATTAAATGAAAACCCGGTCCAGACACCAACATTAGTCGCTTCGGTAAATGAAAAGACGATTAAAACAAGAATCGGAAGATACATTAAAAACAGTATTAAATATACGTAAATACTCGCAAAAAGTTTCTTACTCTTTACCATAGGTTACCACCTCGTGAAGCGAAGTCATCTTTATTAAAACGCCGCGAAATAATTAAGGTGATGCCAACAATCGCCAACATTATCAATGCCATAAATGAGCCATCATTCCATTGCGAACTTGAGAAATTTAAATAGATAGAATTGCCAAACAAGGTAATTTTTCCTTCGGAAAGAACATCAGAAATAACGTAGCTGGACATCGTCGGCATGAAAACCATCGTTGAAGCCGAGACAACACCCGGTAGAGATTGAGGAAGAATCGATTTGGTAAATACTTGAAAAGGATTCGCACCTAAGTCCGCCGCCGCCTCAATTTGACTTTGATCAAGTTTTAGCATCGTGGAATAAAGTGGCAAAATAGTAAATGGTAAGAAGTTATAAACCATACCGACCATCGTCGCAAAATATGGATACTTTCCACCGCTGATTCCAAACCACGTAAGTAGGTCGCGGGTCGCTCCCGTTCTAAGCACAAAGTTAATCCACATCGGCATGACAAAGAGTAAAACCAAAACGGTGTTTGTGTTGTATTGCTTACGGGCCAGAAAATACGCAAGTGGATACCCAATCAGCAAGCAGAGAAGAGTATTTAAAATGCCAATAAAGAACGAGACGAGTAAAACATTCAGTTTTGTCGTCGAAGAAAAGAAGCGGACGAGTGAGGCAAATGAAATTTGACCTCCGGCATCAGAAAAAGCGTAATACACGATTAATAAAATCGGGATAATGACAAAAAGGGCTAAGAAAACCCCATAGGGAATTGCCAAATATTTACGCTTAAAGTTCATATTTCGCCAAGTCTCCTTTAACGCGCAATTGGATATGTTCAGGGGCAACATTAATCGAAACAACATCATTTTCGTTGAAGGCATATTGTGTATCGACGACGAAATCTTCCTCATCTTCAGTCCGTACCGTATATTGATAATGGTCACCGACATATAGTAAAGAAATAACCATTCCTGTCGTTTGACCTTGACTTATGTCATCAGATAATTCGATGTCGCTAAGCTGAATTTCAGCGACGACATCCGCATCGTTAAAATCATAACGAACACCCTTTTTGCTGACGACATAACCATCTTCGTCTAAGCTCGACTGGGCGACTAATTTCGTGACATCACAATCAAAAGCGACGTTGCCGATAACGACTTGGTTATTTTTATTAATCCAGGCATCGAAGTAACTGTTTACAGTAAATTCTTTCTTCATGACATGAATGCTCTCTGGATCAATGACAAGAGCGACGAGTTTTGTATCAGGAAAGTCTTTCGTGCTTTGCACGACAACTTCATTTTTTCCAACCATCACAACATATTCGAAGTGAACACCTTTAAATATCTTATTAACGATTTTGGCATCAACCATGCCTTGACCCGCTTCTACGATTTCCACGTCCTCAGGACGGATAACGACATCAACTTTATCATTAAGGGGAAAATCATCATCACAAGGAAAATTAGCATTAATAAAACGAACGACTTTACTAGCAACCATTGTTGCATTATAAATATTTGAATTACCGATAAAATCGGCAACGAACGCATTCACCGGTTCATTATATATGTCCATCGGTGTACCGACCTGTTGAATGACACCATCTTTCATAACAACAATCGTGTTTGACATAGTCAGGGCTTCTTCTTGGTCGTGAGTCACATAGATAAAAGTTATGCCTAATTTATCGTGCATGGCTTTAAGTTCAAGCTGCATGTCTTTGCGCATCTTTAAATCTAAGGCACCGAGCGGCTCATCAAGCAATAAAATCTTTGGTTCGTTAACGATGCAGCGGGCAATCGCCACTCTTTGCTGTTGACCACCGGATAAAGTTTGAACATCGCGGTCTTCTAATTCTTCAAGATCGACCATTTTTAATGCTTTCGCAATCTTCTCGTCAATTTCCGTGATTGTCAGATGGCGGTTTCTTGTTTTTTCCTCGCCATTTTTGTCGGTATAAGCTTCAACAATCTTTTTCAGTTTTAAGCCAAATGCGACATTATCATAAACGTCAAGATGCGGAAATAAGGCATAACGCTGAAAGACGGTATTAACCGGGCGTTTATAAGGCGGCAAGATAGAAATATCTGTGCCATTCAATAATATTTCACCGCTTGTCGGCGTTTCGAAACCAGCAATCATCCGTAAAGTCGTGGTTTTCCCACAGCCCGAGGGACCAAGAATCGTCACGAATTCTCCTTTTTTAATATCTAAGTTAAAATTATCAACGACAATCGTGCCATCAAATTGTTTTGAAACGTTTTTAAGACTAATAATAATTTCGTTCTTGGGCATTTTCATTCACCTCATTATCGTGTCAATTTTAAGGCGAACAGGCCGGAAAATTTTCACGAATAAAATATAGAAGAAAACAAACTAAAATACAACAAAATTTCATCAAGAAAAACTGAAAATATTTTCACCCCATTTTTTTGAAACACATTTTTGCAAAATTTACTTGACCACATCTAACTTTTTTAATAATTCTAAAAATGCCTTTTTGCTAGCGGTTTTTGAAATAATTTTTGCTTACATTATGCCTAAAAAAGTCATCGTAAAAATATTTTGCATTTTTGCTAGCGTTTTTAGCAATTGAAAAGCCTAAATGAGAATTTTTTAAAAAATTGTATTTGTCGCAATAATTGCAACTGATGAATATAATAGTAATTCGAGGTATATTTTATGAAACGTCTGGGATTATTAATAACCGCCTTAAGTTTAACCGCAACTCTACTAAGTGGTTGCGACGGCAATAATAAAAAAGCATTTTTGCTTTTTGGAACCATAACTAACGAGCTTGTTTCCCTAACATATGAACAATACAGTGAAAAAATTGAAGAAAAAAATGATTTTATTATCTTCTCGACTCCAAATTCGGTTTGCACATGTTGGACCAGTTTTCGCGATTCGATTCTCATGCCTTATCGCCAAACGAATAATCTTCTTATTTATACAATTCCTTTTTTGGAGTTTTTTGATGATGACAACCTCAAGCGCGACTCTTACGGACTTGATTTCATAAGTTCCGCACAAACATTAGGCATTTTCAAAGATGGTAGACTCATCGAAAACCGTCCTTACAACTCAACTCATAAGATATGGGACAGCAAGGATTCTTTTTCAACCTTCATGGAAGAATTGATTATCATGCCGACAATTATTGATATTAATTTGACCAAACTACAAAACTTGTATACTCAGAATTCAAGTTTCTCAGTCTTATATTATGATGAAAACGCCGAGTCAAACTACTTGCACGAAAATTTACTAACTAACTATGCCAGAGACAATGTCGGCAATATGAATAATCTTTACATGGTAAACACTAATGTAAATGGTATAAAACTTACTGCTAATGCCTATGACGAAACGCAGTGGCAACATTTTAAAGATACTTTTGGCTTATCTGAAGTTAATAACGCCGACCTAGGTTATAACAATGGATTCGTGCCAAGCGCTCAATATATCGAGCCGGACGGCACAAACACTAATGGAGATGTCATTAAAGCTCAAACTGTTTATCTCAACGATACTATAGAGGCAAGTGATAATCCGGCTATTTTTGAGATTTCAAGCAGTTATTATTCCCTAGCGCGTGAAAGTGTTCTCACTTATTTATCCGACTTTGTCGGAGATAAGATTATTGAGGGCAAAGAAATACCTTCCGAAGACGTTTTGATAAATGGCGAAAATGTTATTTGGGAAAACGATAAAGCGGCTCTATATCACGATCCATTATTCGCCGCCTTTCTCGATTATAGTCTTCCGCAGGCAACTTACGTTCTTGAGTAAATAAAAAGTGCGATACTTAGTCGCACTTTGCTTTTTAGAAGCCGATTTCGCTAATGATCTTTTTCAAGTGTTCGCTCGATTTGACTAAGTCTTCGATTTCTTGTTTTGAAAACTTGGGCGTCAAAAGCCGAGCCGCACCTTGCCGGTTAACGATGTTCGGTAGCGACAAATACACATCATGGATTGTTCCGTCATAGGCATTTTCAATTAGTGAAGAGACGGTCAAAATACTATTCGTGTTATTCACAATCGCCTCCACGATGCGGGCAACCGCTAAGGCGACTGCGTAATATGTCGCCCCTTTCTTAGAAATGATGTCGTAGGCGGCGTGTTTAACTTCGCCGAGTAATTCATCAAATTTAAGTTTTCCGTGGCAAGCGCAGCGATTACAGCTCGCGCAGTAGTCTTCTAAGTTAACGCCGCCAATCGTCGTAATCGAAAGCGTCGCGACTTCGCTATCGCCGTGTTCGCCAACAACGTAAGTGTGAATATTCCGCGAATCAACACCAGTATCCTCACTAATCAAGTATTTTAGACGTGAAGTATCAAGAACGGTTCCACTTCCAATTACTCGTCCCGGTGCTAGATTTAATTTCTTATTTACATAGTAAGAAAGAATATCAACAGGATTTGTGACAACAAGAATGATAACTTCCTCATCTAAATAGGGACGAATACCTTCGATAATCGAATCGAAAACCTGAATATTTCTTTTTAACAAATCAATGCGGGTTTCGCCATCTCGCTGACCAACCCCAGCGGTGATAATAATGATGTGGGCATCTTGGCAATCTTTATAATCGCCAGCCTTTAAAATCTTTGGCGAAACAAAAGACATGCCGTGTTGCATATCTAATACATCGCCTTCGGCTTTATTTTTATTAATGTCGATAATGACAATTTCGTTGACAGTTTGACCTTGCAAGAGAGTGAAGGCGGTCGATGATCCGACGGCACCATCACCAATAATAACAACTTTACGGTTTTCCATAGTAATTTACCTCCGAATAAATATTAAAATATTTGCCGGTTATTTCATAACGATATGATTACAAAAAAGCTATTTTGTAATATCTTGCTTAATGCGGTCAGTAACTTCCTGAGCGCGCTTATAAATATCTTCGATTGGTTCATTAAGAAAGAATTTACCGTCTTCGTATAAAATATGACCATTAATCATCGTCATCTTGATATTTTCTTTTGAACCGCTATAAACGATGTTTTTCTCGATGTTATTAAGCGGTTGCATGTTCGGGCGATTGAGATCAATCATAATAATATCGGCGAGTTTTCCGACTTCAAGAGTGTCAGAGCCGTCTAAACCCATGGCTTTCGCGCCTCCGACCGTCGCCATCTTTAAGACTTGATAACCATCAAGCGAAGTGGGGTCCATCGTTTTTAGTTTTGATAGGCCAGTGACCAAAAACATCTCACGGAAAAAATCAAGGCAGTTATTACTAGCCGGACCATCAGTACCGATTGAAAGATTCAATCCGTAGTCGAGGAATTTTTGAACCGGGGCGATGCCGCTTGCTAGTTTAGTGTTACTGCTTGGACAGGTGACGAGATGTAGATTACGACGCTTAAATATTTCCATATCTTGATCAGTCAGGTAGACACCATGAAAACCACCACCGCCATAATTAAATAAACCAAGTTTTTCAAAATAAACTGCCGGTGTGTCGCCGTGTCTTTCGATACAACCATTAACTTCATTTTGCGTTTCGCTGATATGAGTAAAGACCGGAGTTTTTAACTCATTGGCTAATACTGCTAAAGAAACAAGCATTTCGTTAGTCGACGTATACTCGGCGTGAAATCCGAGCCGAAATTTAACTAAATCCGACATTCCATTAATCGCCTCATAAACTTCACGAAGACCATTAATCGACTCTTTAAAAGAAGTCGGGGTACCCAAAATAACTGTTCGCATACCAAATTCAATTGAGGCCCGAGCAATTTCTTTTGGAAAATAATACATATCAAAGTTTGCCGTAATTCCGCTTGTTAAGTATTCGGCAAAAGCTAATTTCGAAAGATGATAGACATCACTGGGTTGAAGCTTTGCTTCGATAGGAAATACCCAATTATATAGCCAGTCGCGCAAGGCTAAATCGTCAGCATAACTTCTTAAGAATGTCATTGCTGAATGATTGTGAGCATTTTTAAAGCCTGGCATTAAAACATTGCCTGCGCACAAAATAACGCGGTCAAAAGGTCCTTGTCGAGAGCCATTACTTCCAATGTAGACAATACGGTTGTCGTCAACGACGAGATCGCCACGCATCATCGGTTTATCATTCATGCTAAGTATGCGGGCATCTTCAAATAAAATACGCATTAATAATCCTCCTTAATAAAAACACTCAAAAGAGTGTACTCGATTATTGTTTCTTCACTTCTTCGATTGGACGAAGTTTTTCTTTGGGGGCGCCACACACCGGACAGGTGCCATCTTCATTGGGAACGACAATTTGACCACATCTCAAACAACGATATTTTTGCATATGCAAGTCTCCTAAATATTACATATAGTATACGACATTCCCTGCGATAATCTAAGCAATATACAAAGATGGTTACGAAAGAGCTTTTGTGTCAACTTTACCGACAAGCGTTTTTGGAAGACTGTTTTGATAGACAATTTGCCGGGGAACAGAGTAAATTCCACATCGTTTTAAAACGATTGCCTTGATTTCTTCATCAATGCTTTGATCCTGATAATGACGATCCAGAACAACAAACAGTTTAATGGCATTACCAAGTTTTTCATCATTGACGGCAATCGCCGCGCATTCATGAACTGTTCCCAAATCCATGACCGCACCTTCAATCTCGTTAGGAAATACATTGATACCACTAACTTTAATGATTCGTTTAAGCCGCTGGCGAAAAGTCACAAAACCTTCTTGGTCAATGCTGCCATAATCTCCGGTCGCAATCCACACATTGTTATTTTCATCTTTTACAAATGGTTGTTCGCTTTCATTATTTAAAAAACGATACCCGTTCATCATCGTTTCACCGCGAACATAGAGCTCGCCATCAAAAGAGAAAGGTAAATCTTTTTTTGTATCAACATCCACGACTTTCATCTCGACATTGGAAAGAATCTTTCCAACTGTCCCTGGCTTATAGAACCGATTGTTATTGACCGTGCAAACAGTGACGACTTCCGTCAGTCCGTAGCCTTCAAAAAGGCGGGCGGAAGATCCGTGTTCTTTCATGTGGTTATTGAATCGCTCAATTAGTGAAGGGGCGACGAAATCGCCACCAACAAAACAAATGAGCAGATTTTTAAGAATAGAACCTTTGAAGTTTTGATTTCTAAGCAAAGCCTCGAATAAAATCGGTACTCCGATAATAAAGGAAATTTGTCCTTTTCTTAAGTAATTAACAACTTGTTGAGAATGAAACTTAGGCATTAATGTGTTACATGCGCCAAAGGCCAAACAGGCATGCATTCCCATGCACAAACCGAAGCCATGAAAGATTGGAAGGACGGCCAACATGTACTTATCATTTGTCTCATTAATTCCCAAAATATCAATGCCATTACTGGCTAAAGCGTTGATGCTAAAAGAGGATAAAGCGACGACTTTTGGTTTGCCAGTCGTTCCCCCGCTATGAAGATAAATTGCATCCTTTTTGTAATCATTATCATACGCAAAAGTGCCTTCTTTTTGATAATATCCATCAATTTTGTCGCTTTTTGCTGTGTTTTTAATCTTTTTACGGTTTTGGATTGCATAACCAATTTTTAACAAAAGATGAACTCCTTGCACCGGCGAACAAGCAATGACACGTATACCGATTTTTGAAAGGTTGCTAAATTCATTAAAGGCACTGTCTAAGACAAAAAGAAGCTTGCTTTTCGTCTCCTCCATGATCCCTTTCATCTGCTCATACTTCATCAAAGGATGGATTAAGTTTGCGACCGCTCCAATTTGATTAACGGCATATAGAAGATGAACCGCACTTGGAATATTTGGTAGGCAGACCGAAACAACATCGTCGGTTTTAACCCCATATTCAAGGAGACCCTTTGCCAAAGAATTAACATCTCTTAGCAAAGTTTCATATGTAATTTTTTTATGTAAGTAAATAAGTGCGGACCGCTTAGGATATTGTTGACTTGTGGCGAGCAAGGCGCCATATAAGGTTGTGTTTTTTTCCATGTTAATATCCTATCTTAAAGGGACTCCAAACAAAAAGAAAACTATAAAGGCAACCAGAGCTAAGGCTACTTGGTGGAAAAGATAAATGTATATTGTTTTTGAACCGATATAAGTGAGAGGTCTTAACGCTCTTTCAACTTTGTGTTCTTTCTCGGCGTTTTTCCCAAAAATTAGACTGCGTTTCTTGCTATAAAGTAGTTCGCCGATGAAACCACCGAAAAATGCATAGCCAAGATAAGGAAAGATACCTGCCCAATCAACGCCATACCAAAAACGTCCCAAAATAATATTGAACTTAGTTTCAAAGTCATAAATGATTGGAGTGAAGACATGACCACTTATATATTGATAGCTTTGTAACGTCGGGGTCAGTCGTCCATTAATCAAATACCACCAGTTCTCGCTATTAACGGCCACGCTTGTTGCTTCAATCCGCATCCAATAACCGACTCCAATAAACAAAATGGCCAAAAACAAGGCCACCCATTTCCAAAGACGAATGGAGCCAATTGTTTTGATGATAAACAAACGGAAAAGCGAGTATATAATCATTGATAATCCTAAACAGGAAATGATACCAAAGAAAATGAACATGTTCGTTTCAAAACTAACCGAGATAATATAAGCAACAATTGAAACTAAGGCTCCGAAGCCAAAAACGAGCATTCCGCGCTTCAGGCTGTTACGCGATAAAAAGGCACTAATTCCACTTAGAATAAAGAAGAGGGCTATAACCGCATAGCGAAGATTTATACGCCAGTCAAAGTACCAATATTCATAACACCACCCCGATAAATCCTCCAGCCACTGAGGAGCCCCGGAAAGAAAGAAAAATGAAGGGGCTAAAATACCAAAATCATAGGCTAGATGGTCAACCACCATAAGGATAATTAAGATTCCGCGTAAAAAATCAATTTCGAAAATGCGTTTATAAACATTTTTCTTCTTTCGAAGAGGAAAGTTTGTTATAGAATCTTTCCCAAGCGTCATTTCCATAATGACAATATAGCAAATAGACGCCTTTTAGTCTTAATAAATCGCTTTGCTTGATTTATCAATGTTCGCCATCTCTAGATAAATATTGCTGATAAGCGCGGTCGATACCATCAAAGTAACGGATAAAACACCGATAAAACCCTTTGGATTTCTTTGTGATATAAGGAAGCTTTAACTTATTATTTTTTTCAATCTTTTCAAAAGAATATGCCCCGTTTACACGCCAAGAATTTATGTACCCAATATTTATTGCATCGGTTGGACAAAAAAATGAACATCTCATGCACATTTGGCAGCGATGATGAAACTGTATTCTACCATTTGCATAATAGATATTATGCGTCGGACAATCTCTCACACACTTCATGCATTTAATGCATTTATTCATGTCGGTTCGATAAAGATAAGAGTTGATCGTCGCTCCCGGTCGTTGAATACCAATCACCCAGGCCAATAAATTATAAAAGAAGTTCATTTTGAGAAGACTTTTTCTTCCATTCAATACGTTCGCGACAAGAATTTTGCTGAGCTTGCGATTATAAAGCATGATTTCTTTGACGAAGGCATCTTCAAAGCGAAAATGAATGTTGTAAGGCATAACAAAATGGTAATCACCTAAAACACAACACTTCGCTTTTTTTAATCGGCGAATTATTCGGCGACTGGAAGCGTTATTCAAAGTGAGAGTCTCACCTGAGGATTTGAAGATAAAATACTTGCTTGTTTTTGAAAGTTTTAACCGTTTGACATATCGCCAAAAAAAACGGGGTTCATTAAAAGCATATATGGGATATCCAAGACCGACCATATCATAAGATGTTAAGTCCACCAAGGGAGTATCAACATTAATATTGATAATCTCATACGTATGGCCTTTATGAGCAAAATCGCTCGCCAAAAGATGAGCAATTTCTAATGTGTTATTCGTTCCCGAGAAAAGGAGAAATAATATCCTCATGGTGATGGTGTGCTATAAATTATTCTGTTAAATCCGGCATCGCCTCTAAATCATAAGAGCCAAAGTCTTCACTTGACCACTGTTTAATTACTTCTTGGTAACCGATGACGATTGGATTGTCTAGATATTCAAGAACTTCACCATCATGATAAATTCTTGATATCGCGCGCTCTTCAATGTAAATTCGACTTTGCACCGGTAAGTATAAAGGAATATCTGAATCTTCTGGTTCGTAAAGAACAAGCTTTATCTCATCAACAAGAGAAGATGTTACTTGCACAAATCCATTTCTTGATAATTCCATTTCATCGTAAGTTGAATCTCTGAGAAGCAAGATGATTTCATCATCAGCATTCATTCCGACCGCAGATGCATCAGCGTAAGCATCATCGGCAATATTTGCGACTCCATAACCAAATAAATCAACGTAATCAGCTAATTCAACATAAGCCCCTGCTGCATTAATCGTAACTTCAGGATCGTCTTCATTTACTTGTGATAGTCTACGAGTTTCATAAGTTGCTGACGTCGGTAAGTGTGTCCATTCTTTAAGCAGCGTCGAGTTTTTGTAATCCAAATAATCATTTAAAACTGATTGAGTGGCGTTTTGAACTTTAAATTTAACATCATTGTTATAAGTTTTAATATCGGAACTTGATGAGATAGAAAGATCGATATCATTTACACCTTCCGGGGCGTTTGCACCAAAGTAAGAATGATAATATTCGCGTAACTCAAGCGTTTCCTTAACACCCGTTACATAGTTATCAATGCGTGAGAGGCCATCTTCAAAAATATCTTCCTCGTCATCGCTTAAGGCTCGGACGATGGATTCGGTTTGAAAACCAACCGGCACATATTTATCCTCCCCAAACGGATTATAATCCGTAACAACACAACTCGCCAATATACCGACAAGTGGAAGAATGAATAAAAATTTAGATTTTTTCATGGCTTTATTCCTCCTCTTCGACGACGGGTTCGGGAATCATCGTTTTGTCGAAATTACGATTCGAATCGGTACTTGCATTTATTATTTCTTCTTGATACGCCAAAAGAATCGGACGGTCTAAATATTCAATCGGCTCGCTAACAATATTTGGCACTTCTTTTGAAACAATCAGTGCTTCATTATAAGCTCTAGAATACGACAAATAATAGTATTCGGCTTCGGTTTCTTCATCGACTCCTTTTACAAAATAGGCTTCGAAAAACATATTTGTTTCGACGATAAATTTACTGCCGTCATCGGCGATATATGGACTACCAATAGGCGTTACAAAGGTTGTGACGAATGAAGCGGCAATCGTGTTTTCTTGCGTCATCCCGATATCACATAAACCAATGTTCGACCAAACAATAGCTTCTAAATTAATCAAGAAATAGGCTTCATAATCACTAAGGGGATCATAGGCGAGAGTTTCAACACTAACATTGTGCTCTCCGCTCGTTTCAACGATATCGTGTGTTAAAGTAATTTCGGTTTCTTCATCATTAAGAGCGCCATAGATTTTTATAGCGGCTTCAAGATTAACAACTGATCCTTGATAAATGCGCTCTTGCATTACGTCGTTTTGAAATACCACAACGTCGTTTTCATAAATTTTTTGCGCTTGATATCCCGACTCACGGTAATCATATGTTTCGGCTGTAAGATGATTAGGCAATGCTTTTTTAAAAAAATAACGCACTTCCATAGAACGCGAAAAGGATTTGAGATAGATGTCAGAGGTTTCAATGGAATCATCAAATAAATCGGCCTCTTCGCTACTTAAAGCTCGAATAATTTTGTGGGTGGGGGTCAGACCTTTGGGCTTATATTCATCGTTGGCAAATGGCCCACCATTGCAACCAACGAGAAAAAAACTCAATAAGGGCACGAGTATTAGCTTACTTTTCATCGTCATCACCTCTTTATTTGAGTATATCACACGCATTATGGCTTGTGACAAGCATGCGTAATAAATTGTTTGATTCTCTTTTGACAATATTTTGAAATCGTTTAAAATTGTTTACAATGTCACAAAAACATCGGTTCAATCGCGAGGTTCGCCTCCGCCACCACTTCTACGCTTGGATTAACCGTTTGATTGTATCCAATATTATTCGTCATAAGTATCGTTTTAAAGGCGAGAAAATCAGAAAAAAATGCAAAACACCACAACTTGTTTTGTGCAATCACCAAAGTGAACTTGATCCATTTCTTTTATATTTCGCCTATAAAGCACCGATTTACATGGTTGCTAATGAGCAAATTGTTACTAATCCTTATTATGGGTTTTTATTAAAGCACTTCATGAATACAATTCCCATTAAAAAGGGTACGATTGACATTAATGTCATACGTAGAATGAAAGATGCAATTATCGAAGGTGGTTCAGTCGCAGTCTTTCCGGAAGCAAATTCAACTTTTGATTCTCAGCCATGCTTTCACCTGCACAATCCGGGGAAACTTGCCAAAATGCTTGGTATAGAAGTCGTTATTTACAATCTTCACGGTGCATATTTTTCTAATCCGCGTTGGAGCACTTTTCGTAAAGTAGGTCCAACTCGTGGTATAATCCGCAGAATTATTACGGTTGATGAGCTTAAGAAAACGTCCGTAGAGCAGTTAGAGGCAATCATTCGTGAGAGTATCAGCGTTGACCCCTATCAAAACAAAGCCGAAAAATATCGGGGTGATTTTTTAGCCAAAGGAATCGAACGCTTATTCTTCTTCTGTCCTAAATGCCACCATCACCATGTCTTAGAATCACGAGATGATCGACTCTTTTGCAAAAATTGCGACTTTGAGGGAATTTATGATGAAAGTGGATATTTCACAATCGATAAAACACCTTATCAACTCCACGAAATCGCCCGTCCGATGATTGATGACTATGAAAAATATATCATTAAAAACGTTAATGAAATTTTTAGCGAAGACGTTGACATTAAAGTATGCTGGGGAAATAAAAGACGACATTACTATGCGGCTTGCACATTCTCGCTTAACCGCGATGGGATAACAATTATTGGCAAAAAAATTGACTTTACAATTCCATTCAGTGACTTACGCGGCTATGGTTGCCAGCAAAAACGCAAGCTCGTCCTCTATTCGTATTCTCTGCCGACTATTATTATTAAGATGAAACCAATGGTGTCAATTTACCAATATTATATAACGCTTAAAATCTTTGAAAATATCGAACGGAAAGGATACACCAATTATGTCTATCTTACGCATCGCGAACTTGGCTTCTAATTCGACCTTTAATTCCGGTGATTTTAATGTCACTTGGTCAATTGTCTTTGGCGTTCTCGCCGTATTAACAATTTTATTGCTATCAAATTTGTTAAGACGCATTATTCCCTTTTTAAGAAAGTCGCTCTTACCCGTAGCCTTCATTGGTGGCGCGATTGGTTTAGGACTTAAAATCGCCTTCCAATATAGCGAATTGGCAGTCACCGGATTAGATGTTTACACTGATGGTTTTAAGACAATGTTGCAAGTCATTACTTATCACGCTTTGGCAATCGGTTTTATCGCCCTCGGACTTAAAACTGTCAATAAAGAGCGGGCCAAATCCAAAGAGATGGGTCGCGACACTGTTAAAAGCGGTCTCATCATTATCGGCTCATATCTTCTGCAAGCTATCATCGGCGTCAGCGTTACCATCGTTTTAAGTCTCATATTTTCTTCAATCGTTCCTTATGCTGGCATTATTCTTCCTTTAGGTTTCGGACAAGGTCCCGGACAGGCGATGACATGGGGCAGCACATATGAAGGATTCGGCTTTGCTGGCGGGACAGACTTTGGCATCACGATTTCGACCCTCGGCTTTTTATCAGCTGCCGTAGGCGGCGTGTTTTATCTAAACTATGCCGCCAAAAAAGGTTACGTCAAACGTCGGGATGAAAGCGATAACGCCCCTCAAAGCAATGAATTAGTCGAAAAACATGGCGAAGTGCCACTTTCCGAATCTATCGATAAATTGACAATTCAAGTAGCTCTCATCGGTATTACTTACCTATTAACTTTTGCTGTTATCTACCCATTATCTTTGATACCAATCGCATTTGTTCAAAACACGATTGCCCCTTTGCTGTTCGGTTTTAACTTTATCGTCGGCACAATGATTGCCATGCTCGTTAAAAAAGTTTTGGCCGGTCTTCATAATAAAAAAGTCATTAAAAAACAATATGTTAACAATTTTATGCTTGAGCGAATTGCCGGTTTATCATTTGATATCATGATCATCGCTTCGATTATGGCAATCGATATTCGTAATCTGGCTGATACCGGACTTATCATCGCTTTGGTCAGTGTTTGTGGAATCGGCGCAGTTGCTACTTTCTTCTATGTTAAGTACATGACATTTAGGGCCTTCCCTGGTTATAAGCACCAAGGTTTTGTGACTTTCTATGGAAACTTAACTGGTACCGCTTCTGATGGTATTGCCTTGCTTAGAGAAATCGATCCGACCTTCATCACACCATCCGCGGACACGCTCGTCTATGGTAGCACCGTCGCTATCGCTCTCGGTTTCCCCGTTCTTTTAATTGTTGGCTTTATACATGGCGGAGGTAATAACACGCTTACATCATTACCGTTATGGGTGTCATACGGAATTTTGATCGCCTACTTTATCGCGATTAATTTCCTCTTCTTCTTCCTCATAAAAAGACACAAAAAGAAAGACTCTCAGGCTCAGCCCCAATAGTTTAGTCACAAATTAAGCCCGATTATATCGGGCTTTTTAGTATTTTGTAAAATAATAAGAATAATAGTTGACACATAATACTATGCGATATATAGTATTTGCAGGAGGACATATGGATATTCAACTTAAACGCGGTCTTCTTGAGGCATGCGTCCTGGCCGAACTAGACAAGGGCGATTCATACGGATATCAAATCGTTAAAGATCTTTCTGGAGTTGTGGAAATATCGGAATCGACACTATATCCTATTTTAAAACGCCTGGAGGCAAGCGAATGCCTGCGTGTATTCTCTGTTGAACATAACGGTAGACTTCGTCGTTACTATCGCATCACGGAAACAGGCCGCAAGAAAATTAAAGAGTTTCTCAATGAATGGGAAGAAGTGACAAACGTTTATGCCTTTATAAGTGGAATAAATAAGGGAGGGCAACAATCATGACAAAAAGAGAATTTTTAGACAAACTACGCTTGGAAATAAGAAATCTGCCATATGATGAAGTCGAAAAGACAATCACTTATTATGAAGAGATGATTTCCGACCGCATGGAAGATGGGGCAACTGAGGCCGAAGCCGTCGCTTCGCTTGGGACGTCGGAAAGTATTGCACGTGATTTGCAAGCAAATCAACCCTTTTCGGCAATCATTAAACGTAAAGTTAATGATTACAAATCAAAACGAAGTCCGGAAAGCACGGCACTAATCATCGTATTACTTGTCGTTCTATTTCCGTTCTGGTTTCCAGTCTTAATGAGTGCTCTAGGTGTTATTGTCAGCTTCTTTGCCGCTATCGGAGCCATCATCATAGCTTTATGGGCTATCAGCGTCTCGATTGGTATCGGCGGCATCGCTTTAATCATAGCCTCAACATTCGGTTTCGCGAGTTCTTACATACCAACCGGTTTCTTCTCGATTGGAATCGGCATCGCTTTAATCGGACTAGCGATCATTGCGATTATTGGATCGTTTTATGCCACTAAAGGTATCATCAAATTATTAGAATTATTAATCCACGCAATTAAAAAATTGTTTGTCAGGAGGGCACACGCATGATTAAGAAGGCAATAGTTGTTCCCATTATTATCGGAGGGGTGATGATTGTTCTTGGAGGCACGATTGCCGGAATAAGCGCCGCCGCCGCTGGCGGATTTGCCGCGCTTTCCACCGCCGAACCTTATGTAGCAAGAATTATCGAAGTTCCGGCTGATTTGAACATTAATGTCGAGGAAGAAAACAACAAAATCGTTATTAACTCTTCCGAGACAGCGACAAACGTTTCTATCACCGTCTATGAAAACGAATATGAAGCATATATTTCAACCTCTGATGAAACGAACTTCAACCTCAATTATCAAAACAATACGCCTTGGGTGAAACGCGTTTTCTATTTTCCAACAAGTCTAAGAACAATGACAATTACCGTTCCGGATAATTATGTCGCTTCGCTTAATATCATTACCTCAAATGCCGTCATTGATACCAATAACATTTCTTTACAAGGTGAACTAAGTCTTGAATCAGTCAATGGAGTAATTGACATCGATGATGTGAATGTTATTGGAAGTATCGCTGTACGAACAACAAACTCAAAGATCGAAATTAACGACACGACTTCACAAGCAAATATTTCTGCTAGTTCGATCAATGGTTATATCGGACTTAATAATTTAGAGGGCGTGGACATTATCGCCCAAACATCAAACGGAAAAATTGCCGCCGATAATATTTTGTCATCACATAAAATGTCGTTAAAAACGACCAATGGTCAGATAACGACTGATGATATTGATGTAGCAAGCGAGATTCGCCTTGAAACGACAAACGGTGAAATTCGCGGAAACGTCAAAGGACCGTCAAGTGATTATGATGTCGACAGTCAAACAACTAATGGTAGTAATAATCTCCTTAGTTATAATAGCCAAACACCCACCACGGGGGATAAATTGCTTTATGTCCGTTCATATAATGGCGTAATAAATATTACATTTAAATAATCACTATTGATAATGAAAGGAGGAACGCTTATTTTCGCTCCTCTTTTTTTATTTTTTTCATATCGACATGGCAGTATCCAAATGGATTATTAAGCAAGTAATCTTGATGATAACTCTCGGCCCGATAAAAATTCTTTAACTCTATTACTTCCACTGCAAATGGGTTGTGGGGATGGCGAGTTTGAGAAGCAAAATACTCGTCGATGATGTCTTTTTCTTCATCATTTATATAATAAACTCCACTTCGATATTGAATTCCAACGTCATTTCCTTGCTTATTAAGCGAGTAGGGATCAACTATTCGCAGGAAGTGCTCAAGAATTTTTATTAGCGGAATTGTTTCCTGGTCGTAAATGACCTTGACCGTTTCGGCGTGATTCGCGCGATGGTATACCAAATCTTCATAACTAGGATTTTCACTGTCGCCGTTGGCATAGCCAACTTCCGTTGCAATCACCCCTTTAAGCTGTTGAAAATAAGCCTCGACTCCCCAGAAGCAACCACCGGCTAAATAAATCGTCCGTTCATTGTTTAGTTTCATAACATAAATTATCACATAGTAGAAAAGAATATAAAATAACAATACTTTTAAGCATTAGTCTTTCAACATCCGCATCTATCAACTAAAATATAGATGTTACAAAAATTAACATATAGGAGGTAATTACATGGTTACAAAAAAAGTTGTTAATCTAATTAATTTACAAATTCAACGGGAGCTCTTCTCCGCCTATCTCTATCTTGATATGGCGCTTTATTACAACGACATCGGCTTAGTCGGGCACGCTAACTGGTTCGAAATTCAAGCTCAGGAAGAAAGAGACCACGCCCTTGGCTTCATCCGCTACTTACAGCACGTCGGTGAGAGACCAGTTCTCGATGTTATCGAAAAGCCAACTCTCGTCTACAAAGATGCCCGCGAACCTTTAGTCGAAGCTCTCAAACACGAGAAATTCGTCACCGCTAGCATCGAAAATATCTTAGAAGTTGCCAAAGTGGAAAAAGACCATTTGACGACAAACTTCATTCAATGGTATATCGCCGAACAAGGCGAAGAAGAAAAGAATGCCAATGACAACATACTTATGTATGATTTCACTAAAGGTCATCCCGGCGCCCTGCTTCAAATCGATGGCAAACATGCTGCTCGCAGTTACACTCCATCAATTCCAGACATTGATTAATTAAGGATTAAAGTTCATTTAAATTGCCTCACCCCTTAATGGTGGGGCTTTTTTATAAAGCAAAAAGAATAATCCCGAAAAAGACCGAAAAGGCAATTAATAACAATGGGCTTACTTGACGCTTAAAAATACGAGGATAAGCAATCGAAATGACTGCTAATACTCCAAAGATGATAAGACTTCGATAATCAAAAGCAAACGTCGAGACATCTTTTAATCCGATTAAACTATAAGCAAAAATTAAACCGGTCGCAATAATTAAACCGACGATAACTGGACGAATCCCACTGATAATCGCTTGGAAAGGTTTAGATTTAATAATGCTTTTAAGAATAATTGCTAAAAGCAAAATAATAATAAATGAAGGTAATACAACTCCAAGTGTCGCAAGTGCTCCGCCGAGCATACCACCTTGCGAGGTGCCAATAAATGTCGCCATATTAATGGCAATCGGACCAGGAGT